>JAMOAX010000007.1:0-42697 GCA_039908555.1 Magnetococcus sp. DMHC-8 | reverse complement strand
GATTGACCCGCCCGGCGCACTCCCCAGAGCCAGATCCCGCTGGCCAATACGGCCAACGCAAAGGGAGTGCCACGGAACAGGATGCCTTCCTGTTCCGGGATGATGAAAGATTCGGCAAAACCACCGATATCCCAATCACCTTCCAGCAGGAGACGGCTGAGGGCCAGCAGCCAGACCAGCCATATCAGCAGTGCCAGCAGGGTGAACAGAATGGTGAGGGCGCGGCCCCAGTACCGGTGGGGAGGGGTATGGCTGGTCAGCACCGCCGGGGTGGCCAACAGGGCAATGGGCAGCAGCAGCGGTAAAATGTACAACGTGCGCGTGGAGGCTGAGGCAAACAGGGTAAACAGCAGCACCAGTGCCATGAGCAGGGGGAGTCGCAACGGTGAACCCGGGGTCAGCAGGGCATGTGTCGTCGCCCGGCGGCTGTGTTGCCACAGGGTGAGGAGGGCAAGTGGCAGCGCCGGTCCTGTAAACCACAGCAGGGCCTTCAGGTAATAACCCGGTTCCTGGGGGGTGGCGAGCCGGGAGGAGCCGAAAAAGCGCCCATAATTGTTTTCCCAGAACCATACCTGGAACAACTCGGGATGACGCTGGTGGAGGGTATGGGGCCAGAGGAGCAGCCATGGCAAGGCCATGAGCAGGGCCACCCCCAGCAGCAGTATAAAGCGGCGATGGCGCCACTCCGGCAACAACAGCAGGAGGGTTGTCACACAGCCCATCACCAGGGGGGCCAACAGACCTTTGGCCATGAAACCGATCCCCACTCCCCATCCCAGCAGGATGCCACCCGGCACAGCGCGCCGTTGGCCGAGCACCAGACCGTACAGGGCCATGGCAAAACCGGCCAGCAGGGCCGTATCGGTGATCATCTGGTGGGCATGAGGCACCAGGCCGATGCAACCCATCAGGATGATCAATGATACCCGACCATGGCCTTTGCCGTACAGTTCCCGACCGGTCAGGGTGATACAGAGCAACACCACACCCATGTACAAGCCGCTGGCCAGGCGTGCCCCGTCATGCAATGGCAACCAGGGGGCGAAGAGCTGCGCCATGCCGGCGGCGGTGAGATAGTAGATCGGCGGTTTTTCCATGAAGGGTTCCCCCGCCAGGGTGGGTACGACCCAGTCGCCGCTTTCCAGAATGTGCAGAATCAACCCCATGCTGTAGGCCTCATCCGGTTTCCAGGGGTCGTGTCCCACCAGGCCCGGCAACAGCCATGCCATGGCCAGCAGACCGGCCAGCCATCCGGGATGGACCCTTTCTGTCCACCCGGTTGCGGGGGGCCTCATGGGGAGTGGTGGGGGCATGGAATCGTCAGGCATGTGTGGATGGGGGAGAGTGACGCAACGAGATGATGGCCCATTCCTTGTCCTGGGCGACCTGGCGCAAGGTTTCATCCGGGTCGACCGCCACGGGGTAGGCCACCCGGGTCAGCAGGGGCAGATCATTGTGGGAATCGCTGTAAAACCAACTGTCCGCCAGGGATGTGCCAGTCTCTTGCATCCACTGCAGCAGGCGTTGCACCTTGCCTTCCCGGAAACAGGGAATGCCGGCCGGTCGACCGGTAAAGCGGTCGTTCTCCACCTCCAGCTCGGTTGCCAACAGATGCGGGACTGCCAGCAGCTCTGCAATCGGAGCGGTTACGAACCGGTTGGTGGCCGTGACGATGACCAGGGTATCGCCCCGTTGGCGATGCCAGGTCAGCAAGGTCCGGGTGTGATGGGCGATGATGGGCACGATCATGTCTGCGATGAACTGATCCCGCCAGCGGTACAGGACGGCCCGGTCATGCTGGGCCAGCACGCCCAGTTGAAAGGCCAGATAGGCTTGAATATCCAGGTTGCCCTGCCGATAATCCTGAAAAAATTGATCGTTTTGTGCCCGGTAGAGCGCCCCATCCATGATGTCGTTGTTGACCAGAAATTGCCCCCAAAGATGGTCGCTGTCACCGGCCAGCAGGGTGTTATCCAGATCGAACAGGGCCAGAGCCATGTCAGTTCTCCGTCAATACAGTCTGTTTCGATGAAAAAGATGCTTGATTTTTCCGGCGCATTGACCGAGGATCTCCAGAGGGAGATGCTGATCGCTTGCGTGGTCTGTCATTGTACACAACATAACAGGGAGGGTCCAATGGTCAACTCACTGCCCGAGACGGCAGCCCACGGCGCGTCCGGCGCGTTGCCATACAGCCATACCACGGCGGCTGCCAGTGAGCAGATGCGCACCAACAGTGCCGAACAGGTACAGGCCAACAATGTCGAGAGGATTCGGAAAGAGGGCACTGAGCCCCACGCCGACCAATCCGAGGAGCGGGAGATGCGCGCCCGGCTGGAAGAGATGCTGAACCGCCGCGTTGCCCAGGCCCGCGACCGGGAGGCGGCAATGACCGCAGAGCGTATCAGTCAGGAGCAGGCCGCCGCCATCCTGAGACGGACTGCTGCCGCCACCACACCACCGGTGCGGGATCCCTCGGCGGGCGGCAACGTGCAGGGTGTGGATGTCTCCTCATAGGGCATGACTTTGAAAAATGGCTGCGGGTCCAGGGGGGGTACCCCCCTGGCGGGTCCAGGGCAGAGCCCTGGGACTGTGCCGTTGCTGTTGCCGTTGTCTTTCAAAGGAGCCGCAGCCGCTTTTTGCTGCGGCGTTTTCAACATGCGCCGCAGGCAAGCTGGCGATTCTGGAACGGCTTGTGCCTGTCAAATCCGGTTGGTTGACCCACTGGTGGAAGTGAGGGTTTTGTGGAGATTGTGATCGGCCCATGTTGAATACCGTATCTGCCAATGCCGTGTTGGGCCTGCCCGATCCTTTGCAGAGTCATGTCAATTTGCAAAGGGTGACGGGGCAGATCCAGACCCGTGATTTTGAACAGGTCCATGTCCGCAGTGTGACCGGTATCGACGGGTCGAGCGGAGAACAGCCGCTCGGGGGTGCGGACTCCGCCGAGCGGGGGCGGATACTGGAGTCGCTTCGCTATCGCGCGGATCGCCCGCTCACCCCACCCATGGCGCCGGTGCCGCCCAGCCCCGTGCAGGCTGCGGCAGAATTCCGCCGCATCTACGACTATCTGGTCACCGAAAACGCAGCACGGGACCCGGCCAACCGGGCCAAATCCATCAGTGTCTTTGCCTGACAGCGACCGGCGCGGGGGGGGGGGAAGCCATGAAACTCAAGACACTGATTGTGGACGATCATCCTGCGTCCATCACCATCCTGAAAAACATGCTGGCCGACATTTGCGACTGTTTTGTCGCCACACGGGGACAGAAGGGCATCGAACTTTTTGAGCACGCCCTGCACAACGACGATCCTTTCCAGATTGTGCTGCTGGATATCATCATGCCCGGTCTGGACGGGATCGAGACCCTGAAACAGATCAGAAAACTGGAACAGGCATACTGGAGCGCCTTGCCGTCTGACCGCCAAGGTGAGCCGGTGCGCGTGGTCATGCAGACCAGTTCCGAAGATCCGCAGGATTTCCTGGCCTCCCATCTGGAGGGCAAATGCAGCGGCTTTATCAACAAGCCCTATTCCCGGGATGCCATCCTGGAACAGGTGTTGGGCAAGGGTAAACCGGTTGAGACCGCCCTCCTGGGTCATGCAGCGCTGCCGCATGCCGGTTGACTGGCACCCGGCCAGTACCCGCTCCGGCGCACGACGGCGCAGGGCCCTGATCCTCTTGACCGGTTTGTGGTGGTGTCTGCTGCTGGTGACGCCCGGCCAGGCCAACGAGGCGGCAGACCGCCTGCTGGCCGAGGGCAACCGGTTGTACGACCACCAGGATTACGAGGCTGCCATTCCCCTGTTTACCCAGGCCGTGGCACAATGGGAGGCGCAGGGGCCCTCCATGGCGTTGGCCATTGCCCGGCATCAGCTCGGATTTGCCCTGTTGGGTGCCCGGCGTTTCCTGGATGCCGTGCCTCTTTTTGAAGAGAACCAGCGCTTTCACCTGATGCAGGGACGCACCGCGGATGCGGTGCATTATGTGATCTACAGCGCCAATGCCCGGCAACAGCAGGGCGACAACATGGCGGCCCTGGCCGATCTGCGCCGGGCCCGTGCCATGGCGACGGATGCCACTCAACAGGCCCAGGTCGAGGGGGAGATGATCCGGCTGCATCTGGACATGGACCAGCCTGCCGCCGTGCGTGGCCTGGTGACGGCGGCCTTTTGCCATCATTCTCCGGCCATTTACGACCAGTTTATCCGACCAGTTCTCAATCCTTTTCATATCCTGCCGGGCAGTTGCGACACGGCCTGGTGGGGGCTGGTGCTGGTCGGTGGCGTGCTGCTGCTGGCAGCGCTGCTGGTGTGGCGTTGGCCTGTCAACGGGGCGCTTCTGTTGAGTTCTCTCCTGCTGGCGGGCTTGATGGGCGAAGGACTGTTGCGCTGGTGGCAGCCACCCCTGCCCGTACGCCACTTTTTGTTCGCTCCCGACTCGATCAGCCGTTTTGTGCCGGCCCAGGGGGTCATGCCGGGTGTTTCCTACCAGGAGTCCCGTTTTACCGTCAACGAGGTGGGACTGCGGGGCGATCCCTTTCCCCGGGAAGACGGGGTGTTCAAGGTGGTTGTGGTGGGCGGCAGCACGACAGAAAGTCTTTTCCTGGATGATGCGGATGTCTGGACCCGACGGTTGCAGACGCACCTGGCCACCCGTCGTCGGGTCTGGGTGGGCAACAGCGGCAAGTCGGGACTCAATTCGTTTGGCCATCTGCTCCAGGTGCATCACCATCTGCGGGAGATGCAACCGGATCTGTTGCTGGTCATGGCCGGGATAAATGATTTAAACTTGTGCATTTCCGGTGGTATGGCGGCGCTGCGGGACAATGCCCGTTTGGCATCGGGGCCGGGCTATCTGACCGCCTATCGTCGCCACGTTTTCGCACGGATCGACTGGGCAGAACAGGGGGAGTGGCAATGGCAGCGGCTCTGGCAGCGGTTCGCCACGCGGGGCAGTCCGACCGCACCCCAACCGGACCAGCCCCATCTGGTGCAGGATGAGGCTGGCCTGTTCTACGAGGAACAACGGCGGCGGCGGCAACGGGCAGAACAGGTGGAGAGCGAGCCGGAGGTGACGGAATGCCTGACCGTGTTTGCCGCCAACCTGACCCGGATGGCCCGGATGGCCCGGGAGGCCCAGGTGCCGTTGCTGTTGCTGACCCAGGGAAGCCTGTACAAGGAGCAGATGCCGCCTGCGGAAGAGGAGCTGCTGTGGTTCGGGGCAGTCGGTGTCAACTTTTTTGGTCCACAGCCGGCGCCGCGCTATTATACCGCCCGGGTGATGGCCCGCTTGCTGGCCCGGTACAACGACGCCACCCTGGCCGTCTGCCAGGCGGAGCGGATTGCCTGTTTCGATGTGGACAAAAATCTGCCCAGGGATACTACAACTTATTATGATGATGTGCATTTGAACGTACACGGTGCCCATGCCCTGGGGGACAGACTGGCTGCCTTTCTGGCGTCGCAACACCTGGGCACCAGGCCGGGTGCATCCCGATGAACAGGCCTGAGGAGGATTTCCCGTTGACGACCGACACCATGATCAGCGTGGTCATTCCGGCTTTTGAAGAGCAGGTATGGCTCGCTCCTACCCTGGCGGCTGTCTCTGCGGTGTTGCAACAGATCAGCGACCGGCACGAAATCGTGGTGGTGGACGACGGCTCCACCGACGGAACCTTTGCCCTGGTCCAGGCAGCCCATCAGGCCGATGCGCGTATCAAGGGGTTGCGTCTGTCCCGCAACTTTGGCAAGGAGGCCGCCCTGCTGGCCGGTCTGCAGCATGCCCGGGGGCAGGCGGTGATCACCCTGGATGCCGACTTGCAACATCCGCCGGAGATCATTCCCGATCTCTGGCGCGCCTGGCGCGACGGGGCCTGTATTGTCCATGGCATCAAGGTGGTGGAGCAGCCGAAAAACCGGTTGCACCTGGCCCTTTCCCGTTGTTTCAACACGCTGTTCACCAGGCTGTCCGGTTTTGACCTCCGCATGGCTTCCGACTGCAAATTGCTGGACCGGCAGGTGGTGCGCATTCTGGTCGACCAACTGCCGGAGCGGGCCCGCTTCATGCGTGGTCTCAGTTGCTGGGTGGGTTTCCGGCAGACCTCGGTGCCCTTTGTGGTATCCGCACGCCGGCCCGGCCACAGCCGGTGGGGCTACGGGAAACTGACGGCCTATGCCCTGCGGGCCATTACCTCTTTCAGCCTGGTGCCATTGACCATCGTGCCGCTGTTGGGGGGGGGGCTGTGGCTGGCCGCTGCCATGCTGGGCTGGTGGGCACCGGGCTGGTCCCAGCCCGACACCACTTTCCTGGGGATGATCATCCTGTTCTGCAGTGGCTGCATCCTGCTGGGGCTGGGCATCGTCGGGCAATATGTGGCCAACATGCATCAGGAACTGCAACGTCGCCCACCCTTTTTGCTTGCCGCCTCGGTGGGCTTCGAGACCAGTCCGGTCACTCCCGACTGCGTGGCAGCCAGCGGGAGCCGGGATAGTGGGTCGACAGATGATCCAGCAGGGCGCGTGCCTGGACCGGATTGCCTTGCTGACGGTACCACAGGATCAAACGGTGGATGGCCTCCGCAGTGAACATGCCAGCCGGATAAACGTCCATCAACCGGTGATAGCGGCGAGCCGCCTCCTCTGGCTGGCCGCCCCGTTCCCAGGCCATGCCCGCCCAGAACAACGCCTCCGCGTGACGTGACCAGCCCTGCCGCTCCGCCACCGCCTGATCCAGGGAGCGGGCCGCCTCGACAAACCGCTGCTGATTGAACAGGGCATGGCCTGCCTGGTAACTGCGGTCCGGGCCATGATACCAGCCCAGCAGCAGACAGAGCCCCACACCCGGCAAGCCAACGATCAACCGGAACCCGCTGGACCGGGCGGTGCCGACCGCCTGGTCGGTCCGGACGAGGTAGAGTGCCCGCCAGCGCTGCCCGACAGCCAGCACCAGCAGCCACAGACCACCCGTTGCGGTCAGCAACCAGCCAAGCTCGTTGGCTGTATTGGGCAGATAGGCCAGTTCCACCTGCTGACCGGCGGGAAAGAGGAGCATGAAAAAGGGTTCCACCAGATGGATCGGTTCGCCGGTCAGGGCACGCCATTTGGGGTGGTAGCTCATGCGCACCAGCAGGGGACAGCCCGGTCGGTCGGTGCGGATCAGCAGGCGTTCCCGTTGCAGACTCTCCAGCCGTGCCGTACCCGTCCGGCAGTCCGGGGGGGGGGGGCCGGCAACGCCTCACCGGCCCGGAGAAACACCTCCCGGTGCTGGTAGGGATGGTCAAGCAAAAAGCGCTGATAGGCACGGTCCAGCCAGTTCGTGCGACCTGTGGCCTGCAGCGGTACGGTCAGCAGTTCCACGAGAGGAGCGGTGCCTGCCGCCAGTCGCAATATCCGGAACGGGCCAATCTCCGCCTCCGGCCGGAAGCGTTCATCGGCACCAAACCGTTGTTGCATGCCGGGTGAACGGAGCACCAGGGTATCTGCACCCAATTCCCGCATATGCTGTACGGCCTGATCGACGGTGCCCTGCAATGGCGGGTAGCGGGAGAGAGGACCGGAAGGATTGGCAGAGACCTCGGCCTGCGCCTGGTAGATGAAGGGGGCAGAGATGGCCGACTCCATGTACAATCCCTCCAGGACTGGCCGGGTGCCAAAAAAGGGCAGGGCCTCCAGGCTGCGGGTGGAGCCCAGGTCATTGTTGGCCAGATCGTGTTCAAAGAGCACCCGGGGGGCTGACAACTCTCCCCGCAACCGGTTGGCCAGCGTCCGATAGAACGACCATTGGGGGCGACCTTCGTAGCCGGAGAGGAGGGTGATCGACCATTCGCTGACCTTGGCAGTGGCCAGATCCCAGTAGCCTGCCAGACCGGCAGAGAGCAGGATGGCCAGGGTCATGGCCAAAGCCGGCAGCCGGGGACTGGCGGGTGTGTGGCTGTGCAGACGGCAGCCGAGTGCCAGCCACCATCCCAGGCTGCCCGCCCACAGGACAGAAAAACCCAGCTGCGCATACGGCAGGAAACGGACATCGGCCAGGCCCAGTCGGGGGGCCAGGACAAAGCCGAGCAGACCCAGCAGGCCCATGCCCAGGAAGGGCATGCCGGCCTGGCGGATCGGTGCGCCTGTGACCAGCCAGACCAGCCAGACTGGCACTCCCCAGGCGAGCCACCAGAAGGTGGAGGGCCAGAATTCCGCCCAGCCCCTGGCGGTGACAAAAAAGACCGTGTCGTTGGGAATGCTCCAGGGGAGGTTGTCCAGCAGCGGGATCAACCAGAATCCCAGCAGCAGAAAGGCGAGCAGGTGGAGCTGCAGCAACCGCTGCAGGGCAGGCCAACCCCCGCCTGACAGCAACAGGGTGAGGAGGGAGCCGAACCCCAGCACGAGGATGGCAAAGCCGTGGCTCATGGCGCTGACCATTTCGGCCAACACAGCAGCCAGCAGCCAGCCCATCCCCCCGTGCCGCTGCCACTGTTCCAGACAACCCAGAAACAGGACGACGGCCAGCAGACCCCAGCCGAAGGCAAATTCGCCCCCAAACTGGGCCAGAATATTGCCGCCCCAGATGGTGCTGCCTTCGTTGAGCAGGAATCCCACCGTTGCCGTTGCTCCCATCACCCGCGCTGCCCATGGCCAGCCCAGGCAGCCCGTGCTCCAGCAGACCGCCGAGGGCAGCAGCAGCACAGGCAGCAGGATCACCCACTTGAAGGCCAGCGCCAGACCGGTCACCAGGGAAATCCAGGTGATCAGGATGAAGGGAAAGGGAAAATAGTGGAGCAGGGCCGGGAACCCGGCAAAGACCTCCGGCATCCAGCCGGACAGTTTGCCGGATGCCAAAAACCATTCCCGGAAAACCCCCACATAGAGCAGATGCGAAGCCGTGTCGCCGCCGTTGGGCAGAAAGGGGGCCAGCCAGTATTCGGGATGGGTGTAATGGGCCATCCAGGCGGTCAGCAGCAGGACTGTGGTCCAGCCTGCGTTACGGAGGGTGGCTATCCGCGCCTGAGTGGTGCGGACGGCGGGAAAAAAAAAAGGCCATCAACAGGGTGACCGCTACACCGAGCAGAAAGGCCGGTATCATGCCGGGGCAGGAGACGGCTGACCACCATGACCATTCCGGCACAACGGTCGGTGGGTTGTCCGGCGGGCTGGCCGGGCCGTCCTGCATGGCCCGCCACGTCGGGCTGAAACGGTCGGTCTGGATGCGCCATTCAAAGATCCGGCTCTGGTGGAACCCCTCTTCCACCCAATCGAGGACGGCAACCTGGGCGTGTGACCACCCCAGCAATGGCAAGGGATCGGTCGAGAGGGGTTGCAGTGGCAGGCGTTGGTCTGCCGGGGTCAGGGGCGCATGCGGCAAACGCCAGTGGGGACCGGTGGTGGTACGCAGCGTCAGGTGAGGTATGGGGTTGGCGGGCCACTCCACCCGCTGGTCACGCAGCAGGACGGGGGGCATCACCCGGGAGCGCACGGCAGTACCGAACGAATACGCCACTCCCAGGGCGGCATTCAACTGGCCTCCCGCCTTGTCCTGGAAGCGTACCTCCAGCAGGAGGTGATACCAGCCGGGCCAGGGATGCGGAATGGGCAGATCGAAGGAGATGGTCTGTTGCTGTCGGGGTTGCCAGCCGGGCAATTGCTGGAGCAGTTGAGGCTCCGCACCGGGTCCGTAAACCAGCACCTGGGCAGGACCGATCGACTCCTCGCTTTGCAGGGTCAGGGTGGTCTGCCCGCTGAGACGGTTGGGCTGGGCCGTGACCTGGGAGTGGGCGATAAAGCTGATTCCGTCACCGGCCTGGGCGATCACCGGCAGCATACAGGTCAGCATCAGCCACAGGGCCACTCCCCATCGTCGACTGTCCGTGGCCGGTGGCGTGGGTGGGAGTCGACGGATCATGCCGCTTGAATGCACCGCAGATACGCCTCTTCCAGGGTGGCGCCACCGAAGTGCGCCAGGCAGTCGGTCGGGGTGCCGACAAAGCGCAACCGGCCACGGTGGAGTATGCCCATGCGGTCACAAATTTCTGCCACATCGGCCAGGAGATGGGTATTGAAAAACACCGTGGTGCCCTGCACCTGCTTCAGGTGCAGCAAGCGGCGTTTGAGCAGGATGCGGGCCTGGGGGTCCAGCCCGCTCATGGGTTCATCCAGGAGCAGCAACGCCTTGCCGCTCAGCAGGCAGGCGGCCAGTCCCAGCTTTTGGGTCATCCCCTTGGAGAGGGTACGAATGGGCTTGTCCAGTGCCGTCGGCTCCATGTCCAGCGCCAGAGAGACCTCCTCGGCGGCGGCATTCTCCCAGATATTGCCGTACAAATCGGCCATGGTGCGCAAAAACTCCCGTCCCGTCAAAAAGTGGGGCGGGCTGAACCGCTCCGGCAGGTAGGAGAGGGGCGCCCGCGCCTGCACCACCGAGCGGTTCAACCCAAAAATATGGATTTCACCGCCGTCCAGTTGACAAAAATCGAGAATGCACTTGATCAGGGTGGTCTTGCCTGCGCCGTTGCCCCCCACCAGCCCAAAAAATTCTCCCCGCACGACCGCCAGATCCAGCCCATCCAGGGCGACCTGAGTGCCAAAATGCTTGCGAACCGTCTTGACATCAATGGCAGTGGCAGCGTGGGGCATGGATCATACAGGGTGGAGGTCTTGCGCGGTCCGGGCCCACGCGGGAACGGGCCCGGACATACGCCATGCTGACAAGTTCATCCGTCCTAGAAGCTGGCACAGACGTAGTAGGTGCTGCCGGCGGCATAGGCCGCCACGGCATCGGCCGTGGCATAGGTGGCGGCGGTTGAGGCCCGGATATCACCCTGTGTGGCATCGCCGTCATCAAACTGGGTATCAAACACCATGGCATAATCCGCCTCGAGAGTACTTTGGCAGATCACCTTGGTCTTGAAGCCCAGCATGGCATCTTCCGGTCCGTTGCCGTCATCGATACCGAGGTGACCGCCCACGGCATTTTTCGGCAGATCGGCAAGAGCGGCGGGAATGGCACACCGGCCTTTCAGCAGTTCTGCACAGCGCAGATGACCGATGGCTTTGGAGTTCTCGGCAGTGGCCAGGTTGGCCAGGGCGGGATAAAAAATGGCCGTGGCACTGGCTGCACCCGGACCGATGGTGCCGCCCCCGTCACCGGCTGTTATCGCGGCACCCCAGCGGGCCACCGTATTGGGATCATCGCCGGGCAGTGCCCAGTAGGAGTCGAGGTAGGCGTTGGTGGCCGAGACAAAGGCCTGCGAGTCTGCAGCGATGCGCTTGATCTTGGAATTTTTGACCATGGTCTGTCCCTTGATCACTCCGCCCAGGAGCAGGCCGATGATGATGAGTACAATGGATATTTCGATCAGCGTAAAGCCGGATTGCGACGTGCGGCGCAGCAATTTATACATGACCAACTCCTCATTTTTGCCAGAGGGCATTCGTGAATGATGGCAGACCCGACCGAACAGTCTCCATCAGCAAGCCAGGGCACTATACAGGAGAATTGCCCTGCTTTTCAATCCCCTATTTTGCTGCATCGGTTTCCCATTTCTCCAACCAGTTCTGCAGATAGGCCAATTCGCCCGGATCGGTGATGGCGCCGTTGTGCAGCAGTCCTCCTGCCAGTTGCCGGGCACTTTGCAATCCTTTTTCTTCTCGCAGGAGATGCAATTGGACGCCGCGCACCCACGGGGGTAGATGGCCCTGGCCTGCCTGGGCATGGATTTCATCCAGCAGTGACAGGGCCAACGCCTTTTCTTGCCACCGGTGGCGGACATTGACGGCGGCCAGGGCCAGCCATCGCCAGCGGCGGGCAGGATCTTCCCGGAAGCGGTCCCGGAGGAAAGAGACCATTGTCAGTGCCCTGGACTTGTCCGGGATGGGGGAATAGAAGCGCAGCGCCGCGTAGAGGGGATATTCGCCCCGGGGGTCCAGGATCAGGATGCGTTCCAGCCAGCGGGTCAATGCCCCATAGTCCAGGTTGCGGAAGGGCACGGCCAGGCCTGGCTGGTTGTCAAAATTTTGCACCCAGAGCATCAGCAGTCGGGCCATGGCGATGTTGTCGCCCAGGGCGGCCAGGCGCAACACGGCCAGCGGGGGGGGGGGGTGAAAAATCCACCGCCCGTGCCACGGGCGGTGGACGGGTACTGCCCCACGCCAGTTGCCCAAGCAGCATGCCTACCAGCAACCCTTTCACCCAGCGGGGCGCAGGACGGGGTGATTCACGACTGTTCCGGCTAAACATTTTTGCGATAGAGATCAAACAGACCCACCCCGATGATGAACAGGAGATACAGGCTGGTCTCCAGCAGGATGCCGGCCAGATCCGACCACTGGCCCGTATGGTATACCAGCCAGTCACTGGGGGTAAACCGTTCCAGGCCGGGCAACAGCCAGGAAAGAGCGGTCAGGATGGCACCCTCCCACTGGCCGACCCGGGAGGTGTAGGCCGGGAAGGGACCAGCCGCCATGAGTATCAGGGCCCCAGTGGAGCGGGCGAGCAGATAAAAACCCATGGCAGCGGTCAAGGCCAGGGGCACCTGGGCCCAGGTCAGGACCAGCAGCAGACCCAGAGCGGCCATGAGGATCAACTCGCCCGCCAGGGAGAGGCTCCACAAGAGCACCTGGGTGGCGGGGGCAAAGGGCAGCAGGGCGGCCCCGAATGCCATGGCCACCAGACAGGCCACCATGGCATGACCGGTCAGTTTGCCCAAAAAATGGGCAAAGCGGGGCATGGGCATGGCCAACAGCACCTCCAGCAATCGGTCATGGATCTCCCGGGCGGCACCGGCGATGGTGGCCACGCTGACCAGGAAGACCGCCTCCAACCGGAACAGAGCCCCCAGCAGGGCGCTTTGCATTTTAAGGGTTTCCATGGCCGCTGCCTCCGCCAGGAAAGCGGCCAATCCCCAGCCCAGGCCCACCAACAGCACGACGGCCCAGGGCAGCCGGTTGCGCCAATTTTCCAGCAGGGTCAAGCGGGCAATGGACCAGAGGAGGGCCAACCGGAAGCGGGAGGCAGGCAGGTTGGGGGCGGGCAGGGCGGTCATGGCGTATAAAGGTCAATCCTATTGATATTTCAGTATATATGTTGGAATCCACCACAGTATGTCGTCGCTGCCGATGCGATAGCGGGTGGCGTTGATGCGGGAGTCCCATTGGCCATTGGCGCCAAGGGAGATCACCAGCAGGGCGACCTGTGTGGCCACATCCCGGCTGTCCGGCAGGTCACGGATGAGCAGATCTCCCACCGCGCCCGGAAAGGTGGCGACATGGGTGAAAGCGGGTGCCACGTGATACCGGTAATGGTGGCCCCAGGGATCCACTCCCTTGACGCCCAAGGTGGTCCAGGGCAACAGACCGTCCGCCGGGGCCAGCAGGCAATCCGCCTGACCGGAAGGGAGAGCAGGCAGTGCCGGGTTGGCTGCGGCGCAGGGCAGGAAGCCATTGACCGTAATAAATCCCAACAAAGCCCTCTGGATCTCCTGCATGGCCTCCTGGGTCTGTTCCATTTTGCGCTTGGCGGTTTGCACCCGCATCGCCTCGAAACCGCCGAGCAACACCATGCCGAGCACCGTCAGGACCATCATCATTTCGATCAGGGTGAACCCGCCTGGCGGGCGCCCGACGCGCCCTGTTGCCACCGGTTTCATGGCTGTTGCTCCCCGGCCATGGCACGGGGTCGGGATGCCACCGGTATTGTTTCCTCTTCTGTTTCTGTCGCAACGGCCGCCTCGTCGAACAGCAGACCGGGCCAGGGCGGTGCGGTCGTAGCGGAACGAGACGATGCCGAAGAGGATCTCGATGACGATCGCGATGACGAAGAAGAGGAGTCGGATGAAGACGAAGAGGAGTCGGAAGAGGAATCTGAAGAGGTTTCCGAAGACCTGGATTCCGATCGGGATGATGACCGGGATGACGACGAAGAGGAGTCGGAAGAGGTGGCCGACGAAGTCTCGGAGGAGCGGGATGCTGACCGGGACGATGAAGAGGATGACCGGGACGACGAGGAAGAGATCGTCGACAACGAGGCCGATGACGATGATGATGAACTGGACGAGACCGAGTTCGATGACGAAATGGATGAGGATGACGAGATCGAGACCGAGGACGAGGCCGAAGCCGACGATGAGGATGAGGATGAGGAAGACAAGGATAAGGATGCCGAGACCGACGACGACGCTGAAACCGACACCGACACCGAGGAGGATGACGACAGCGAAGCGGATGCCGAAGCCGAAGCCGATGACGATGAAGAAGACGATGATGACGATACGGAGGATGATGACGATGCCGTATCCGAAGTGCTTGTTGACGTGGAGGCCGATGCCGAGGAGGATGACGACGATGCAGAAGACGACGACGATGACGACGAGGAAGAAGAAGCGGACGATGATGAGCGTGTGGGAATCCAGAGTACACTCACCAACTGGTTTTTCAGGGCTGAGGCAGACAGCCACAACAGATGGTCATCGCCTGCACCATGCAGGTATATATCGTCGTCGTTGACATTTTCATATTCTCGACCCGTTACGGCCGGCATGTCCATGCGCACCAAAGGGACGGTATCGGGCTGGTAGCGTCCCTTGCCGTTCTTGCCAAGGGAGACGACAACGGCTGGCACATCCCCGGCGAGCAGATTGTTGGCGGGCTGCAGAGGATCGTACTGATTGTCATAGAGATCCAGGTTGCCGACCGTGGCGGCCGTGATGCTGGTCAGGTAATCCGTGCTGACGTGGTAGGTGAAGTGGTGGCCGAATACATCCATGCGGGGCACGTTCAAATCCACCCAGGGCAGGACGCCCATCTCTGCCGGGCAATTCTCCCTGCCGCTGGCCAGATCGGTATTCGGGCACGGCAGTCGACCGTTGCTCATGGCAAACCAGAGCAGCGCATCCCGAATATTGTTCAGGGCAGTGGCGACTGCTTGTTGCTGATGCCTGGTGCGGTGGGCAGAGTAGGTTGTGATGCCACCGGCCAGGATGGCGCCAAAGACCAGCAGGACAATCGCCATCTCCAGCAGCGAAAAGCCGTGGGGGGGAGGCCGGTCGGCGGCGGGTCCGTGCATCGGTTGACCGTGGCGCCGCATCATATCCTGCCCGCCTGTTGCAACGGCAGTTTCAACTCGGCCGGGGAGAGCCACAGGAGAAGGTCATCGCCTGCGCCCTGCAGGTAGATGGTATCGTCGTTTGCATTTTCGAGTTCATTCCCGACCGGCAGGTCCATGCGTGTCAGGGGAATGGTGTTGGGCTGGTAGCGGCCCCGGCCATTCCGGCCATGGGAGACGACCACAACCGGCACATCGGCGGCGAGGAGATGGTCGCCGGGATTGGCACTGTCATACTGGTTGTCATACACATCCAGGTTGCCGACAGTGGGGAGCGCAATGCCGACGGTATAGTTGGCACTGGCATGATAGGTAAAATGGTTGCCATGGGGATCAAGCCGTTGCACGCCCAGGTCTCGCCAGGGCAACAGCCCGATCAGCGCCGTGCAATCCCCCTCCTGGCCATCACCATTGGTGTTGGGGCAGGGCAGTCGGCCGTAACTGATCACATACCCGATCAGCGCCTGGCGGATGCTGTCCAGATGGACCTGGCCTCTCTGGCGCTGGCTGTTGTCGCGCTGGGCCGTATAGGAGGTGATCCCGCTGCCCAGCAGCAGGCCGACCACGAGCAGGACGATGGCTATTTCCAGCAGGGTAAAACCGGATCGACGATCCGCGCCCGTACCGGCCTCACCGTGGGCGGTACGGGGCAATCTCCGTGGCGGTTCTTGATGGCCTAGCGAATTTCGCTGCATCGGATGCCCAATACGTGGTCGTTGAAGGTGCCTGAGCGTCGTTTTGCGACAAAATCGGTTGTGGACACGGCGTTTTCCTCGTCCAGGAAGTCATCCTGGATGGCGGGTGTCGCGGCGGAAAGGCGGGTTTGACCGGGGAGTGCCCGGCCCGGCGCAAACAGGATGGCCGCATAATCGTCCGTGACGCCGAGCATCAGGCCGTTGGTTTGCGCGCCGCAGACAGGGGGCAGGGGAGCCGCCGTGGTGCCCTGTTTGAAATGGCCCGACACCGCATACCAGATGGGTGCTTTTTCGCTGTCCCACATCGGCGGGCGCTGCAGGGTGGTCCAGGGCAGCAGGCCGATCACGGCCACATCATCCCCGCCGCAGGGCGACGTGCCGGCCGACAGAGCATAGTCGTCAACGGATCCGGCAAAGGGACACGGCAACGACCTGGCAGCGCCTCCCTGCATGATGGCGTGGGCGATCAGCGACTGTTTGGCTGCCGCCAGGACCGTGGCGGTTTGTCGGTTTTCCCGCACCCGTTTGCCGTAAACCAGCAGGGCATCGACCGCCAGCGACAGCCCTGCCATCAACACGGCCAGCATGGCGAGCAGGAGGGCTGCCCCCCGTTCCTTTCCTCTGTCGTATTGTCCATCCCGCCCCTGCCACGACCGTTTCATCGTGCGCCGCGTGGGTCCGGAGGTGGGGGCCTTTCCTTGTCAACGGCTGGCGGTGGTTCCCGGCGGGCCTGCAACAGGCGAGGATCAATCTCATGGGTATTGAAGACCCGTTCCTCCACCAGATCCAAGGTCTGGCCGGATTTCAGGTAAAACAGCCGGGTCGAATCCACCGAGGCAACCGGCAGCCCTTGCCGGTCCAGTTGGCCGGGCAGGGCATAGAAGCCCTCTCCTGCAAAGCGTTCCTGTGTCTCGATCTGTTGGCCGTTCACCCAGACCGCGTGCCGACCGTTTTCCTTGAGCACCAGCCCCGTGACCGACACATAGCGCGGGCCCGTGATCACCTTGTTGGCCGGAGGCGGTTCCTCCAGCTCCGGGGGCTGCTCAACGGCCACCGGCAAGCCCAGACGCATCCGGTTCAACAATATGCGTTGTTCATGGGTAAAAAACAGACGGCCCAGGGGGTCATCCGTCTGGGTTGCCGACGCGCCCTGGACCCCTTCGGCGTGGGCCGGCGACGTCATCAGCAGGAGCAGCAGCCAACCAGACAGCACGGGCGGTCTTTTCACAATCCCCCCTTTTCCTGCTCTCTGGGCAGGTCATACCAGTACCAGTTGATCTGGCAGACGGCAGTCAGGTTTGCCTCCACCTTCAAGGGGGTGCGACCACCGGCCGGCGTATGTAAACGCTCCATCTTGCACGACCTGATATCGTAAACACCAAATCTCCGGTTGGCAAGCCGCTTGAAAAATGCCAGCAAATCCCCCTCGTGCAACAATCCCATGGTGACCTCCATTCGACTGGCAAACAGGCCGCTGCTCCCTTTTTGCGCCGCGGTCGGGGGGGTCACCGGTTGGCGGACATCCAGCTTGAAGCGCAAGGGCACCGGCAAGGACAGGGATTTTTCAACTTCCAGCACCTGTTCCACCCAGCGCAGTCGAGGTTCTTCCTGGGCAAATGCCCCGATGGCCCGGTAGGCATCAAAACGGGTCTGGTAATGGCCCAGCCGGCGTGTCTGCTCCGCCCGGAGGCGATTCTGGTCCTGCAATGATTTCAAACGCTGTTGGAGGGTCTCCACCTGTGTCAACATGTCGTCCCGATAATACAGCCCACCTGCCAGGCCACCCATCATGGTCACCATCAGGATGGCGGAGAGGATAATCTGCTTGCGCAGCAAGGGTCGTTCTCTGTCACTCATGGCCCTTCCTGTCCGCTTGCAGGGTGATCAACACCGTAAAATCGGCCTGTTTGGCCGCAGTGACCATGTTTTTCCTGTCCAGTACCGCTGTCTGGGTCGGGTCCACCGGCAGGGTAAGCATGGCCACCTCCTGCACAGCGGGCAGAGTGCGCAGGGTATCGGCAAAGGTCTGGACCGCCTGACGGGCCGCCACCATGTCACCGGCAAAAGGATGGACCTGTCCCTGCAGGCGTGCGTTTTGCAGACCCGGCCCGTTTCCAGACAGGGCGGAGGAGCCGTCCCTGGCAGGGCGGGCGGTTTTCTTGACAACTGATTTCCTGGTCTCTGCAGTGGGGGTATCAGGCGGACCGGCAAACCATTCCAGACGGTTTACCTGGATGTCGGGATGGCGAGTCAGGGCCTGGCTGACGGCAAGCAGCATGGGTTGCGGCTCTGTGGCGTGCTCCCGGACGGCCTCCAGGGCCCGGACGGCTGCCATGGCGGTCGCATTCCCCGACGAGGCTGCCGTACGATCTGACGGGCGCGCCGGGCCAGGCCCGGTTGACTGGGCCTGTTCGACCTGGCGGGACAGGATCGACCACTGGGCCTGAATGGCCAGACCGTCCAGCAATAGCCCTCCCCCGGCCAGCAGGCTCACCAGAAAAAGGCTCACATTGACCGTTCTCAGCCGAGTCCGGAGGCGGGCTGTGCGATAAAGACGGGTGTCCTCCGGTCTGGCATAATGGTTGAGATGGCGTTGCTTCAGCAGCATCCCGCACAACAGGGGTTCCATGTCACGGGTCTGATGCAGGTCCACCGGGATTTCCAACTGCCGGGCCAGTGCATCCGCATGGACTGGATTGCTTTTGTACTGGGAAATGGCGTTCCGTCCCATTGTCAGCAGGGCATGCAGCGACCCATGACAGAGGGTGAAGACCTCCAGGGGCGTGTGGAGGGCCACCAGATGCAAATTGTCGAGATAACCCTGCATGCGCTCCACTTCCTTGTGCAGCGATCCCTGCAGGGCCGACTCCTCCTGCGCCGACAGGATGGAAAAGCGGCTGACCATCACCCGCCCGTCGCGCAGGAAAATTTGTCGCAATCCGCCCGCATTCGGGACGATCAGCAGGGCGTCCCGACCGGTCGGGGCCATTTTTTTGAACAACTCCTGGCACAACAACGGGACCGACACCATGCCGGCCACCTGTGCCTGACACCGTTGCAGAAGGGCCAGCCAGGCAAGCAGTTTGTCCGGGTCGGTCAGACCGATGAACAGCACCTGTTCCTGGCGCTCTTCGCCGGCGACATTGCCGTACAGGTGGCTGAAATGGAACGGGGTATTGCGAAACAGGCGTGCGGCGCGTCCCTCCAGCATTTTTTTGCGGTTGCTGCCCAGCAGCCTGGGGATGACTTCATTGTGCACATCCTCCTCGATCAGGTCGATCAACAGATGGACCGGCCCGGTGTGGCCGGTCTCCTGCCAATGGACGGCGAAGGCATCCCGTCCTTCTGCCGTGTTGTCGAAACGCTTTTCCTTGGTCAACTGGCTGTTTTTCCAGGAATAGACGTTGACGATGTAGTCGGAGAAGAACAAAAACAGGAGGGGAGAGGTGGTCATGGGTTTGCCGACCGGTCACAGCGTACTGATGAGGTCGTAGATGGGGCCCAGGACCGACAGGATGACCCAACCGATCATGGAACCGAGCAGGATCGTCATGACCGGCCCGATCAGGGTTTCCAGTTGGCCGACCCTCTCCTTGACCTCCCGGTTGTAAAAATAGCTGATGCTGCGCAGCGCGGTGTCCAGGTTGCCGGTGGTCTCCCCAACCTTGAAAATACGCAACAACAACGGTGGAAACAGCTTGATCTCCTGGAAGCTGTGGGAGAGTTCCCGGCCTTCGAACACCATCCCGCGCGCCTTCTGCAGGGACTCCCGGATGACCAGATTGTTGGCCAGACCTTCGCATATTTTAAGACATTCCAGCACCGATACGCCTGATTTGTACATCAGGGCAAAGGCGTTGGCAAAACGGACCAGGATGATCTTGTGCAGCAGGGGCCCGACCAGCCACAAGCGCAGCTTGAGGCGGTCTGCCAGTCGATGCACCGCGACGCTCCAGAGGGAACCCAGCTTGACGAGCAGCAGCAGGAACGGTGGCGTCAGCAGGATGATATACCAGTAGGTGGCGATAAAATCGGAAGTCGCGATCAAGGCACGGGTGTGCAGGGGCAATTCCCCTCCCATTTCCGTGATGAAGCCCACCAGTTTCGGCACCAGAAAGATCATCAGAAAAAAAATCAGGGCCGTCACCACCACACCGACGACCAGGGGATACATCATCACCTTTTTGACCTGGGAGATCAGTTCGTTCTCCCATTTCAGGTTCTCGGTCAAGTCCAGGAAAATCTGGCCCAGGCAGCCGGTTCGTTCTCCCATCAGGACCAGTTGGGTAAACACCTCATCGAACACCCTGGGTTGAGCCCGCATGGCCTCGGAAAGCTGCTTGCCGGCCTCAATGTCCTCGATGAGGGTCGAAACCATTTCCCGGAACTGCGGTTTGGTCAAGCCATCCCGCAGTCCTTTCAAACCCTCCAGCATCGGCACACCGGCGCTGGCCATCTGTTCCATGTCGAAGCAAAAAATGATCAGATCCCGCCGGTTGATGGCGTTGCGGTTGAACAGGAGGGAGGTAGTGGTGTGGACTGTCTTGTGGTGGATGAGCATCAACCCCATGCGGTCCATGCGCAGTTCCAGTTCATCGAGGTTGGCGACCTCTATGGTCCCGCGCTGGATGGCCCCCTCCCGGTCTGACGCTTTGTAGCGGTATTTAGGCATGGGGGAGGGACTCCTCCACGGGGGAGAGGCCGAACACCCTGGCCAACTCTTCCAGACTGGTTGTACCCTCCAGAACCCGCCGGCGGGCAAAATCGTTCATGGTCGGAATGGCTTGTTTTTGCAACAGTTGACGGTACGCCTTTTGCGGAGCGTTGCCGGCAATCAGGTCATCAAACGCCTCATCGATCAGCACCCCTTCCATGACACACATGCGGCCCTGGTAGCCGGTGCCATGACAGGCCGGGCAACCGGTCGGGGCATACAGTGGAAAATCTTCGAGGTCTCTGGTCTGGCTGGTGCCGTGCATGCCGAGCCAGCGCCGCGCCCCGGCACCGAGATGGACGGGATGTTTGCATCGGTGACACAGCTTGCGGATCAAACGCTGCGCCAATACCCCCACGATGTTGCCTGCCAGCATGTCCGGCCGCAGGCCGAGATTGAGCAGACGGGGAATGGCGGCCACCGCCGAGTTGGCGTGCAGGGTGCTGTACACCTGATGACCGGTCATGGCGGCGCGCAGGGCCATCTGCGCGGTGTCCAGATCACGGATTTCCCCCACCAGAATAATGTCGGGGTCCTGGCGCAGAATGGAACGCACCCCGGCGGAAAAGTCCAGTTCGACCGATTTGTTGACAGAGGTCTGGAGAATGGCGTCCAGGAGATATTCCACCGGATCTTCCAGGGTCATCACGTTGCTTTTTTTGGCGTTCAGGGCGTTCAGCATGGCATAGAGGGTGGTGGTCTTGCCGGAGCCGGTCGGACCGCTCACCAGGATGATGCCATGGGGGCGACTCATGACCTGTTTGACCATGGCGCGGTTTTCTTCCGCCAGCCCCAGCTCGTGCAGGCCCAGCAGCCCCTTGCTGCGGTTCAGAATGCGCAGGACCACGTTTTCGCCATGGACGGTGGGTTGGACGGAGACCCGGAAATCCACGGGGGCATTGGCCAGCACGCTCGTGAAATGGCCATCCTGCGGGGTGCGGGTTTCGGCAATGTCCATGCCGCTCATCACCTTGATACGCACGCACAGACCGGAAAAAAATTTCCGGTCCAGGATGCGCACCTCCTGGAGCACCCCGTCAATGCGATAGCGGATTTGTGCAAAACCGGCCATGGGGTTGATATGCAGGTCCGAGGCATCGCGCCTGACCGCGTCCAGCAGCAAGGCATTGACCAGGCGCACCATGGGATGGTCGAAGGCGTCGGTCCCGGTCGACAGATCCTCTTCATCCACCTCGCCGGTCTCGATTTCCCGCAGGATGCCATCCACCGACAGATCAAAACCATAAAAGCGGTCAATGGCTGCCAGCAGATCGCTTTCGCTGGCCAGCAGGGGTCGCACCACCACCCCTTTCGGCAGCACGGTCTGCAACCGGTCCAGGACGGCCATGTTGAAGGTGTTGGCCATCGCCACGGTCAACTGCCGTGTGGCAGCCTGCCATGCCAGGGGCAGGACGCCGTGGCGTCGGGCAAAGCCTTTCGGAATGAGCCGGGTGGCCTCGGCATCGACCGTGCGTTGGCCCAGATCGACGGTCTCCTGTTCCAGGGCCTCGCCCAGCAGGTCGCGCATGGTCTCTTCGGAGATGAACCCCATGGCAATCAAAATTTTGCCCAGCGGTTGTCCCAGACGGCCCTGCTCGGCGATGGCAATCTCCAGTTGCTGGCGACTGATCGCCTTTTTTTCCAGCAGCAACTCCCCGATACGCCGCACCGGCGGCGCCGGGCGGGTCGATGCGGCGGCCGCCTCGACCGGTTCGGCCGCCCTGACCGGCGGTGACGCCTGATCGGCGTGGGATGCCCGGGACCAGAGACCGGCCAGGCGGTCGAACCAGCCGGCCTGGCGTACACCGGTCGGTGCGTAATGACTGGGTGGTGGACGCAGCAGGAGTTGTTCGGCGATCAGCCAATCGGCAAGGTTCATCTCGCCGGTGTCTGCGGGCGTGGCGTCGGCGTACAGCCGTTGGGCGGCCGGCAGGCCCAGCCGGGTGGCCATGTCTGCCAGCAGCACCGGCTGCAGTCGACAATCCTGCGCCGGGGTTGGGTGGCAGTGCAGATGCTCGGCCAGCTCGGGACCGCACAGGACATAGACGTCAAGGGGCAGATCCCGTCGCAGCAGCCGCAGCATGCTGAGATACTGGCGGGTACGGTGGGTTTCCGCATGGATGGCGGCGGCCACTTGTGGCGGCGACGCGGGAGGAGGGGGCATCAAACGGCTGACCAGGGTGCGTCCCTGGTGGAAATAGGTCTGCCGCTGTCCGGCCCCGGTCAGGCAGACCCACAGTGCATTGGCAGAGGTCTGGGATTCCTGGTGCAGCAGGGCGCGGCTCAACAAGGCGACCGACCAGAGACCGGTGACGGGCAAGGCCCGCTGCCGCAGCAGCGTCAGCCAGGGTTGTACCAGCGCCGGCGCCGTCAGGGCGGAAAACAGCACCCGTTCCACATCCCCCGCCTGGTATCCTTGAAAATCGGCCCGCCGGTAGGGGCTGTGACGAAACATGCGTGCCAGGCGTCGTTCAATCAGGCCCGCCCGATTGCGCCAGCGCAGCCGGGGTACCGTTTCGGCCCGCAACTCCTCCTCACCCGTGTCGACCAGCAGCAGGAAGGGGCCGGCGACCGGGTGGGCATCCAGCAGATGGGCAAAGGCCTCCCGGCCCGGCTGCGTCTGGGCAAAACGGTCCAGCGTCTCAAAGCGGTCACCCAGCCAGCGGTACAGCGTGACCTCCTTGTCCCGGAGCATGAGCAGCCGATGACCGCACTGCCACCGGGCCATCCACTGGATGGGCAGCCATCGGCCACACAGGGCAATCCCGTCCACAACAGCTTTCATATACCCGCCCCCTGGTCAAAACAGCCCCGGGAAGGCACACCCCTCCCCGGCAGATCGTTGCCCTTGATACAGGCTCGCGCCCTGTTTCGTTGGGGTGACCCGACTGGCGTAAATTGCGGAAGAGGGGATTATACAACAATATGCGCAGACAGATCCAGCACGCGCGAAATTTCGTCAACGCTGACCGTGCCCTGCAACACCAGGCGTATGCCATCCTGGGCCAAGGTTTTGAAACCCTTCTGGGATGCCAGTTTGAGAAAATCACCCTTGGTGCCGTGATGGGCGATCAGGTCGTCAAACTCGTCATCGATGCGCACCACCTCGATCACGGCCGTTCGCCCCTTGAAACCCAGATGGCTGCAGGCCGTACAACCGACCGGTCGAAAAATGGTCACCTCGGCCTGGGGGTCCAACTCGAGAATGCGCCGTTCCGGAGGCGTGGGCCGGCCAGGCCGTTTGCACTGGACACACAGCTTGCGCACCAGCCTTTGCGCCAACACCCCGCTGATGTTGCCGGACAGGATTTCCGCATTCACTCCCATGTCCAACAGTCGGGGAAAGGCCCCCAATGCCGAGTTGGTATGCAGGGTGCTGAACACCTTGTGGCCGGTCATGGCGGCCCGCAGGGCCATTTTCGCTGTATCCTGATCCCGGATTTCGCCCACCAGGATGATGTCCGGGTCCTGGCGGAGGATGGAGCGGATACCTTCGGAAAAGCCCAGATTGACCGCCGGATTGACGGGGGTCTGCCGCACGATGGGCATGGGATACTCGACAGGGTCCTCCAAGGTCATTATATTGACCTCTTTGGTGTTCAAGAAGTGGATCATGGAGTAGAGGGTGGTGGTCTTGCCGCTGCCGGTCGGGCCGGTCACCAGGACGATGCCTTCCGGGCGGGCCAGTACCTTGAGAAGGGTCAGGAGGGTATCGTCGGCCAGACCAAGGTGTTCCAGCGGCACAAAGCCCTTGTTGCGGTCCAGTACCCGCAGAACCAGGTTCTCCCCATGGGTCGTGGGCTGGGAGGCCACGCGAAAATCGATGGTCCGCCGGGAGATGGAGACGGAAAAACGGCCATCCTGGGGGGCCCTGGTCTCCGCAATGTTCATGCCGCTCAAAATCTTGATGCGCACGACGATGCCGGAGAGATAATCCTTGTGCATGCTGCGGATTTCGCTGAGCACCCCGTCAATCCGGTAGCGAATGCGCACAAAACCGGCCTCCGGTTCCACATGGATGTCCGAGGCTTCCAGTCGCACCGCGTCGGCCAGCAGGGAGTCCACCAATCGCACCATGGGATGGCTGAACTCCCCCGCACCGACTGCCGACAGACTGTCCAGATCGACGGTGCCGGTCTCCAACTCCCGCATGATCCCTTCCAGGGAGAGTTCAAAACCGTAATATTTATCGATGGCGCGACCGATTTCGCTTTCGCCCGCCAGCAGGGTTTTAATCTGCACGCCCGGCTTGAGCCGGGCCCGAATCTTGTCCTGGACTCCGATGTCCGAGGTGTTGGGCATGGCCACGGTCAAGGTGGCGGTCTGTTCATCCCAATCCACCGGGATGAAGCAATAGCGGTCCACCAGTTTTTTGGGCACCATTTGCACGACGGCCGGATTGATCCCGACCTGGTCCAGGTCAATGCTTTCCTCGTGCAGGGCGGCGCCCATCAGGTCCCGCATGGTGGCTTCCGGCACCAGACCCAGCTTGACAAAGATGTGGCCGAGATGTTCCCGGGTTTTTTTTTGTTCGAGCAGGGCGATTTCCAGATAATCCCTGGAGATGATGCCGCTGTTCAGCAGCAATTCACCCAGACGGAAGCGGGGCTGCTCATTGACCGGTTCGGTCATGGTGACCGCCCTCCCTGGGCCGACAGCGCCTCGACACGGCGACGTACCGCTTCCACGTCAAAGTTGACCTGTCCCGGTCCATGTTCCACCAGTGCCAGGGCTTTGTGGTAATAGGCCAACGCCTCCGACCGGCGATGCAGATGGTCCAGACTGGCAGCCAGGTTGAGCAACACTTCCGGATTGCCTTCCCGGCTGAGATGGTTGGCATCCGCATAGGCTCCGTAGGCCAATGCCCAGCGCTGCTGGGCGGCGTATATGTTGCCCAGGGCAAAATGGAGATGACCGGCATCGGGATGGGCATGCAGCAGGTGTTTCAGACGACTTTCCGCCGCCGCTGCATCGCCGCTGCCATTCAGGCCAAGCAGGGCAGCCAGGGCCAGACTGTTGTTGGGATCTTCCCGCAGGAGACGCTGATACCAGAAACGTGCCTCCCCGGTATCGCCACGGCGCAGGTTGACCGACGCCACCCCGATCATCGCCTGATGGTTGTGGGGGCTGTCCTGCAGGATGGCACGGAACAACCGCTCGGCCTCATCCAACTCTCCCCGATGAAACGCCTGGGCCGCCTTGTCCAACAGACGTTCTCCGGGAGGGGGCGCGCCGCGTCGGGTCGCCATGCCGGGGCCAGGGCGATTGGTCGGCGGCGACCCCTTTTCTTTGGGCTCTGGCACGGCGACCGCCGCAGGGGCGGATTTTCCTGGGGTCGGGTCGGCGGGCGGTGCAGGGGATACGGCAGGTTGCGGCAGCGCAACAGGGGGCGAGGCGGGCATCACGGGGGGTGCCGGGGCCATGCCCGGCGTGGCGGTGACCGTCGCGGGCGGGGTCGGTGCGGTCACGGCTGGCGCTGCCCCGGTCGGCGTGATCGTCGCGGCCCGGGTCGGTGCGGTTGGCGCTGCCCCGGTCGGTGCGGGCGGCATTGAGACGGACGGCATGGGTGCGACCACCGTGCCCTTGCGCTCTTCCTGAACGGCCGATCGGCCGGTGTCCGGCTCTTTGACAGGGAGGGAGCGGGTTGCCGGGGTGGCAGGTGGCAGGGGTTCGCCGGTTGCCACAGACGGGGTGGTCGGATAGGCTTGAGTGCCGGTCGGTTGGGCGGGCACGGCATTCAACCGGGCTGTGCTGCCGACCGGGGGAGGGGCATTGGTATTGAAAGTGCCTTCCGATGGCTCCAGCAGGGTGTTGAGGAGATAACCGGCCGAGGCACAGCCCAGCAGCAACAATACACCGCCGCCGACCAGGGTTGGGTTGTGGAAACGCCTCTTTCCGACTGGTCGATCAGGGACCATCAGACGACGGACATTGTCGTTGAAACGCACTTCGTCATCCGGACTGCCCGGTTTGCCCGAGGAAGGGGAGGCGGTCGGGAGAATGCCAGAGTGGCCGGACGGGTCGGCACGGTCCGGCTCCGGTGTGGTCCGGGGGGTGGTCAGAGGTTCTGCAACCGACCGGGCGGGTGCCGGCATTGCGACAGGCTGGATAACCTGCCCGATACCGCTGGGCAGCGCCGCATCGGTTGCGTCATCCTCCTGGAACAGGTTCCTGGATGACACAGGGAGGATGGCAGCGCTGGTCGGGATGGCTGACCGGTCATCCAGCGGAAACGTCCAGGCATCCCCCGGGTTGTGGTCAACAGGCACGCCGGACGGCGTCTCTGGCTGTTCCTGGGTACGCCGGCGGTTTTCCGCCGATTGCAATGATGCCATCAACAGGCTCATGGGAGCACCGTATCCGTCTCTTTCCAGTCATGATCGAACGGCTGATCCCGGGTCAGGTAGCGTTCCCGCGCCCCCACCTTGTTCAGGTCATCCGCCTCGTTGAGGATGATCGGACGCAGGAAAATGACCAACTCTTTCTTGGCGTTGCCATCGCTGTGGTAGCGGAAGAGGGAGCCGAGCACCGGCAGTTTGGACAGGAAGGGCACCCCATCCACGTTGTTGCTCGTCTCGTCCTGCATCAGCCCTCCCATGACTGCCACCTGGCCGCTGGTCACCCGCAGGACGGAATCCATCTCCTGTACCTGGATGACGGGCACCTGGGGGGGGGGTGAAGGCACCCCCGATGATCTGATTGGTGCGCATGTTGGGGTCCGGATTGTCCACCCACTGGGAGATGCGCTGCAGGGTGGGGCGGATGTTCATGGTGATGAGATCGTTGTCATCAATCTGCGGTGTCACCTGCATGATAAAACCGACGGGCGCCGTGCGCACCAGGGTCTGGGTCGTGCCCGGAATCAGGGTTTGTGCCCCGCCGTTGGCGGTTTGTACCGTTGCGGGGGTCACCTTGATCTCAAAGTAAACCTGGTTGGTCGTGACCCGCAACACGGCGGTCTGATTGTTGAGGACCGTCACTTTCGGGGTGGAGACGACCTTGGCGTTGCCAAACTGGGAGAGCAGGCGCACAGTGGCCGTCAGATCGTGTTCTCCCAGCACCCCACTCAGGAAGGGCACCTTGGTCCGATTGAGATTTATCGCGAGGCGCGGCCCGCTGGTCATGCGCTTGTTGAGCAGGGATTGGCTGTTGTTTGGGTCTCCCGTTCCCCCCGCCAACAGGCTCCAGTCCACACCGGATTGGAATGAATCAGACAATTCGACGGACACCACGGTGGCCTCTATGAACACCTGGCGCATGGCGATGCGCATGACCCGGTCGATGAATGCCTGAATCTGCTTGTGCTGGCGATTGGTGGCCAGCACATTGACCACGCCGGTTGCCCGGTTCAGGACCACCTTCGGGTTGGTGGCGGGATTGATGGCGGGGTTGGTGGCCGGATTCGTGCCCGCACCGACGCCACCGACAGCCGGATTGCTGCCCGGGCCGGGATGGGCGCTCTCCCGACCGTCTGACGATTCGATCATGCTGAGAATGTTGAGCACCAGATTGTCCCAGAAGTCCACAGCCGTATCGGACGAGGTCAGTGTGACCTTCGAGCCGTTGCCGGTGTCAGCGCTCCCTTCGGCAGTGGCCATCTGGGTGGAGATGGACATGCCCGATTGGGTGGCACGCTTGGTCTGGGGATAGTTCAGGGGATAACTGCGCCGGAACGGCTTGTCCGGGGTGATGACGATGACCGCATCCTTGATCTGGTACTGCAGATGGGCCTGATCGGCAATGCGGTCCAGGATGGCCGGCAGAGTCTGGTTGACGGCATTGATGGTAATCCGTTCGTCAATGCCGGGATAGACATCCAGATTCAACTCGGCATCCCTGGCCAGGGCAAACAGCACCTCCCGCAGGGGTGCATCGATCATGGAGAGGGTATAGGTTGCCAGGGGCTGTCTGGCACTCTCCTCGGGAGCGAAAAAGGGCGCACTCCCGGCGATGGCGGGAATGGGGGCATCGAGGGGGGACGTGGAGAGCACTGCCGTGGAGCGGTCGGGGCCGGATCTCCTCCGGTCACGCCCGGTGGACCCGTGTTGCGGGATGTCGGCTGGCGGCGACTTGACGGCATGCGGGTCCCCGGGCAGGTTCGCACCGTCGGTCTCCACGGGCAGAGCAGTGCGGTTCGGCGCCAGGCAGCCCGCCAGGACCAGGGTGGACGCCAGTACGCATGCCGGGATAACCGTTTGTTGTAACAATAAAAATCTATTCCATTTCCACATGCAAGACGACCCTCGACAGCGGTGTTGCGCCACTTGAGCGATCCGTTTTCTCCTCGGAAAAGTCACAAAACCGGAAAGATCGCCGGAAGGGTACGCAATTTTTACACCGGTTTGTTGACCCGGATACGATGGCGGGTTGGGCGACCCATCTCATGGGAGGGCGATGGCGTGGTTGTGCGGGCCGCGCCGGGCGATACCGGCGGTCGGTGCATCGTCGCGAAACCGCTCTTCGGTGGGTTCGACCAGACCTTGTCGGATAAGGGTTCTGTTCAACAGGCTGTTGTCCCCATCGAACACATCTGCCAGAACGGTTCCGGATGGTTCCTCCTTGATCACTGCCACCAGGACGCCACCCCGGACCAGCAGCTCGGTGGTGCGCCGGAGGGCCTGACCCGTGTCGCTCGAGGCGGGGGGGCAGGCGATGCCGGCCAGTCGGACCGGGCGCTCCTGCCCCTGTTCGTTCTGGACTGTCCAGTGACAGCCGTCTGTCAGGCCGGTGACCCGGCCGCGAAAGGTCTGCCGGTAACCCACTGCCGCCGCCGGCGGGCGGCTCGATGTCTGGGCAATCCGGAGCGGTTGGACGAGCAGCGGGGTGGTGGGTGGGGTTTCTGTCTGGATCGTCACCGGGGCCGGCAACGACTGGAGAGAGGGTACGCGGCGTGCCTGCCACCAGGCTTGCAGGGTTTCACCCGCCTTTTTCAGTCCCGTCTGGAGGTCTGCGGGTATGAATTCCTGCCAGCCGGCCTGGCTGGTCCATGCTGGCAGGGCGAAGGCCCGGGGGGACAATGGCCAGACCATCCAGGCCGCCAGCAGGAGGCACAGCACCGGGATGGACCAGGCCAGGCGGTTTGGCGCAGGCTGGGGATGGCCCATCACCTCCCGGATGGCTGACCGGGCCATGCGACCGTTGACACGGTGTCGTCTGGCAACATAGGCACCCAGCAGGGCCCGATCACAGATCTGGTTGATCAGTCTGGGAATGCCCTGGGATGCCCGGTGAATCGACCAGATGGCGCCCATCCCGAACAGGGGAGCCTGGCACCCGGCCACCTTCAGGCGGTGTTGGATGAACGCCCGGGTTTCTGCCCGGGTCAGCGGGGCGAGGTGATACCGGGCGGTAATGCGCTGACTGAATTGACGCAATTCGGGGCGGGCAAGCATCTGGATCAATTCCGGTTGGCCGATCAGAATGATTTGCAGCAGTTTGCGGGTGGCTGTTTCCAGGTTGCTCAGGAGTCGCACCTGTTCCAGCAGGGCCACGCTCAGGTTTTGCACCTCGTCCAGGATCAGGACGGTGGTCTGGTTGTTGGCGTAGTTGGCCAGCAGTCGCTGGTTCAAGGCGTCAAACAGGGTTTTGATCGTGGCGGTGGCGGGATAGATGATACCCAGATCGTCACATATGGCGGCGATCAACTCCTGCGCAGAGAGACTGGGATTCAGGATGACGGCCACCTGGACGGAGCGCGGCACCTGTTCGATCAGACATCGGGAGAGGGTCGTTTTGCCGGTGCCGACCTCGCCAGTCAACAGAACAAAGCCGCTGCTGCCGCGAATACCATAGAGCAGGTGGGCCAGGGCAGCCCGATGCTGTTCGCCCGGGAACAAAAAACGGGGGTCGGGCGTGATGGCAAAGGGGGGTTCCTGCAGGTTGAAAAACGGCTGATACATGATATTTTCCCGACAAGAAAGGCCCGCATGATGCCGGATCGGGCAGTCAAGTGAACGGTTTCATGCAATGAATATACCGAAATGTCAGAAGAGTTTTGCCAGCCTCTGCTGAACGGGTTTGCCCGTTGTGGCGGCCGGCAGGGTGTCTGGTGCGCGTCGGTCAAGAAGCGGGTGGCGCTGCATGGTGCGGTCTGTTACAATCACGTTTCCTTCTGCAGCGCCACAACGGGGGGAGGAAGGGCGGTCGATACGGAACAACGTTGCCAGGGAGAAGGGTTGTGAAAGCAGAGCAGGCGGTCGTCAAAATAACGCAGTATGTCATGCAGCAACTGGTATCCGGCACACCGCACGACGATATCAAGAAGACGATTGTGGATCAATTAAAGTTTTGTGATGCGCGGACATTATACAGCATTATCAAGGCAATTGAATTTGTTGTATCCAATGTGCATAAAGGGGTTCCCTATCAGGTGGTGCGTGCCCATTTGATGCAGCGGGATTTCAGCATGGAGTGGATTGCCGCCCTCATGGGCGAGGCGTTGATCTATGCGCGCACGCCCTATGGCGCGTGTCCCTTGTGCGAAAGCAAGGATGTGCACTATATGGAAAAGATGGCCAATCCGGTCGTGCCGCCCGCCATGCGCTGGATGCGGTGCTCTGCGTGTGATCATGTCTTTACGGATGGTTATCACTCTCCGGAACTCCAGGATCTCTTTTTCAAGTTTGATGGAACATCCGTCAGATATACCATCAACCAGGAGTTCATCCAGTTTATGGAAAAGGTGCGTCCCATGTCGGGACGCAGGGTGGAACGTGTCATGCAGTATGTGGATCGCGGTACCTGGCTGGACGTGGGATTCGGTGCCGGCTCTTTGTTGCTGACTGCCCAGGAGTATGGATACACTCCCGTCGGGATTGACCTGAATCCCAACCTGCTCCGGCGCATCCAGGGATTTGATGTCGAGGCGTATTGCACCACCCTGGAGGCCTTCGACCGGCCTGCCGGCAGTTTCAGTGTTATCAGTATGACGGATGTCATTGAACATCTCCCGTATCCGCAGACCTGCCTGACAGCCGTCGGACGATTGCTGGAACGGGGCGGAGCGTTGTTTGTCGTGACACCGAACCGGGGCAGCGCCGTTTGGCGCATGAACGAAATGAACGGATTCAACGCCTATTACGGGACACAAGACCACTATCATGCCTTCAGTCGAGAGGGACTGTATGCCCTGCTGAGCCGACACGGGCTCAAACCGGTCAGCTTTGCGGTCAGCGAACGTTTTCGCATGGGCATGGAGGTGATTGCCATCAAGGAGTAGCGCGGCCAATGCCAGACCCGGTCGCCCTCTGGTTATCGCGTGCGGCTCTCCACCATTTTTTTCAACAGGGCCATGCTGGCCTGGTGGAATCCCTGTGAGCCGAACGGGTGCATCTGGGCGGTAAAGGCCGGCTTGCCGGGTGGGGTGGGGTTTTGGCTGTTGACATCGGCTTCCGATTGCTCTTCCTCCTCGGTGGCGGGTGCAGGGGTGTCGCTGTCCTGGGGGCCGTGTTCGGCGGTCCCACCCTGTAACCCTTCATCGTCCTCTTCCTCGTCCTCGTCCCGCCGGTCGGCGGTGGCGGAGGCGTCGCCAAATCCCTTGACGGCGGCCGGGTTGCCACCCGTGGCGCCTGCATCGCCAAATCCTTCCACCTGGACCGGGGCCGTGCCCGCCGTGTGACCGCTGAGCCCTTCCACAGCGATGCCCTGCTCGTTGCCGGCGCTGCTGACCAGCCCTTCCACGACGACGGGCGCCTCCTCTTCTTCGCGACTGCCGACAAAACCGGCCACCGGCACGAAACCGGTCATCGCTGTCTCCAGGCTGGTGGTGCGCCTAGCAAACAGTGTGCCGCCATCCCGCTCCAGATTGAAATCGCCGAAGACGCCGACGGAGGAGGGGTCCGCCGAGCCGCTGTCCGGGCTGATCTCGGTCGCGCCGGCGCTGCCGGGGGCCGGGGCGTGCGCGGGTGCGTGGCCTGCCACCCCGGCGCCAACCGCACCGGGTCCGCTGCCGGTCTGGCTGCCGCTGTTGTCCGGGATGCCTGGGGCTGTTCCCTGGCCATCTGCACCGGTTGCCGTGCCGGCGGTGGTTGAGGGGGATGAGGAGGGGCCGGCGGGGGTTGCCCCGGGATGGGTCGCGGCGGTCTCCGCTGTGAGCCCCGGATTGAGGGCCGAGGAGGTGGTGTCGGCCAGCAGGGAGGCAGTCTGGGAGAGGCCGCTGCCGGTCGCTGCCGTGCTGCTGCCGGTGCTGCCGGCACTCCCCGTACCACTGCCGCTGGATGTACCCGTTCCACCGCTGTCCGTTCCGGTTGTCGTGGACCCGGTCGAGCCGCTGGACGGGCCGGGAACGATCATCGGCGGGGGGGTGACGCTGCCCGTCCCGGAGGTGGATGCGGGCGGCGACGTGGGCGCGGGGGTCGGGGCAGCTGTCGGTGCGGGGGGTGCGGCCGGATGGCTGAGGGTAAAGGGGGTGCCGGTGACCAGGCCGACGGCGATGCTGTTGCCGTTTGCGTCGGTAATGCCGGTTCCGGCGCCATTCAGGTTGAGTCCCAGGGCGCCATCGCCGCTGACTCCGGTCACGGCCAGATCGTAGACCGTGCCGCTGACGGCAGTCAGGGTGCCGATGGTGCCGTCGGTGCTGCCACCCTTGGCCAGGGCAAAGTCACCGGCATCGACGCCGGTCACCGATTCACTGAAGGTGACCCGGAAGGTCAAGGCGATTGCATCGGCGGCGGGCCCGCCGGTGACCGCGATGGTACTGACCGACGGTGCCAGGGTGTCAATACTGATGGTGGGAGTGGTACCGGCCCCGCCGCTGTTGCCGGCTGCGTCGGTATAGGTTCCGGCGGCCACCGTCATGCTGGCGGTGGCCGATGGGATGCTCGGGGTCGGGGTGAAGGTGGCCGTGTAGACCTTGGCATTGGCGGTTACCGTTGGATTGCTCAACGTGCCACCCGTGGTCAAGACATCGGCTGCCGCAAAGCCGCTGGGGGTTTCGCTGAAGGTGAAGGTGATCGTGGCGGTTTCGCCACTCTTCACGGCCGTGACCGAGCTGGTGATGGTCAGGGTGGGGGCAATGCTGTCCTGACCGTAGACGACGTAGGCGGCGTTGGCGCCCGGCGCCCCGATGATCAGGTCGGCCACCCCATCCTGGTTCACATCCCCGGCCCCGCTGACCGAAATACCCGACTGGTTGCCGGCCAGCGTGCCGTCCAGACGGAAACCGTCAACCGCATCCAGGGTGGCGAGTGTCATGACCGAATTGGCGGCAAAACTGGACTTGCCGAAGACGACATAACTGGCGCCGGCACTGGTGTTGGCGGCATATGCCCCAATGACAAGATCATCCAGACCATCGCCATTGACATCCCCGGCCGCGCCCACCGCGTTGCCTGCACGGCCGCCTGCGTTCCCATCCAGACGAAAGCCGGTACCGCCATTCAGACTGGCAAGCGGGATGGCGGACTGGGCACCGAAGTCGGATTTGCCGAATACGACATAACTGGCGCCGGCACCGGCGCTGGACCCGGGTGCCCCAACCAGGAGATCGGCAAAGCTGTCGCCATTGATGTCCCCGGCGGCACCGACTGCACGCCCTGCCTGGTCGCCATCGCTCACGCCGTCCAGGCGGACTCCTGCGGTGCCGTTGAGGGAGGAAAGATTCAGGGTGGCAGCAAACGAGGTGGTGCCGAATACCACATAGCTGGCACCCGTATAGTTGGTGCCATCCTGACTGGCATACTTGGCACCGACGATCAGGTCGCCGAATCCATCTCCGTTGATGTCACCCGCCCGGCTGACCGAAACCCCCGCATACTCTCCAAGGGTGCCGGCCAGCGAACCATTCAGGCGAAAGCCATCGGAACCGCCCAAGGCGTTGAGTGCGATGGTTCCGGCCGAACCGAGGTCCGTCTTGCCAAATACCACATAGGCCGCGCCTTTGCCGGAATCATATCCGTATGCGCCGATGACAATGTCAGCAATGCCATCACCATTGACATCCCCCGCCGTGCTGACCGAACAGCCGGCCAGGTCACCTGCCGTCGTACCATCCAGACGAAACCCGTTGGTACTGCCGTTCAGGCTGCTGAGATCAATGCTGGAAGTCGTACTGAAATCGGTCCGACCAAATACCACATAAATGGCGCCTGCGCTGCTGTTGGTAGAGGGGGCACTGACGATGAGATCATCGATACCGTCACCGTTGATGTCACCCGCCGTGTTGACGGTGGCACCGGCAAACTGGGCACCGGTGCCAACCAGGCGAAAACCGGTGTTGCCATTCAGGCTGGTCAAATCCAGGGGGGTGGCAAACCCGCCTGTTTTGCCAAACACCACATAACTGATGCCATCCGTTGCGTTGGCGTTGCGTGCCCCGACAATGAGATCGGCCATGCCGTCGCCGTTCACGTCGCCCGCCGCATGGACCGAGCCCCCTGCCAGGTCTCCTGCCGTCGCGCCGTTCAGTTTGAAGCCTGTTGCACTGCTCAGGCTGGACAGATCGAGGCTGGAGGTTGCCAGGATGCCTGCGTAGCGGGTTTCTGCAGCAGTCGCAAAGGGGGCGGCGGCGTCAACAGGACCGGTGGTCACTTCCAACTGCCAGTCTCCTCCTTTGGCTGTCGCCCCGGTCGGGTCATTCGAGGCGGCCACGTCCGCCCCGGTCAGTCGGGCCAGGTGGGCGACAAAGTCGGTTCCCTGTTGGCCTTCACCCACCTCGCATCCGTACAGCAGGATGTCTCCCGTGTCGGTCAAGCCCTGACCCCAGCGGGCCAGGGCGTCGGCATAATGGTCCAGATTGTCGGCGGTGAGGCGGGCGTTGCCCAGGGTGAGCTCGGCCATCCGGCCATGGGAAAGAATGTGCAGGGCTGTATAGGGCGCTCCGGCCCCGGCCAGGAAATCGGCGATTTGCTGGATGCCATCCCGGTCGGCTTGCAGGACCACCACGGAGAGGGTGGGGGAGGCCCCTGCCAGCAGAGTCTGATAGTTTGCTGCACCGGGATCGATAAAGAGTATCTCCTGTCGGGTGGGGGGCTCCGGCGGGCGATGGGCCTGCACCGCTTCGGCCAGGGCCAGGGCGGCGTTGCCATCCAGGTGGTTGTCGTCCGGTTGGTCATGGCCCGGGAGGGCGACGCACAGGCTCTCTGCCGGTCGGTCCGGCAGCAGACCGACACCGTCAAAGAGCATCCTGGGTTCCAGCTCCAGCAACAGCGGGCCAGGGCCGGGCGGGGCCGGGGGACGACCTGGCACCACAAGGCGTTCAGCCAACTGCCGCAGCATCACATCGATCCATTGCGTATCCATCACCAGATACCTGCCGGCAAAAGAGCATGTCGACCATCACGACGGCATCACCGCCCACATTATGGCACACCGATCCAGCCGGAGCCGGGATTTTTTTTGACGATCTGCCCGAAAATGGCACTGTCTTTGCTGGATTTCGTTCGCCACCGGGCGTTGCCCCTGCTGTCACTGGGCCCTGATCTCAGTTGCGTCAGTCATGGGTAGGCTGTCCCAGGGCATCCACCCACAACGCCATCTTCCTCCACAACCGGTCGGAACCATGAAAATCGAGGCATTCCAATCCGGCAAGCTCCGCCAGCAATACCAATACAAGAGCTTCCACCCCGCCTCCATCAACCGGGAGTGGTCCTGGGACGATGCGCGCATCAGTACGTTGCTGGAGCGGGCCTCCAAGGCGTTGGGTGAATTGAACGCTTTCACGCTGATCGTGCCGGATGTGGACCGATACATTCAGATGCACGTGCTGAAGGAGGCCAATCTTTCCAGTCGCATCGAGGGCACCCGCACCGAGATGGACGAAGCTGTGCTTGAAGAAGAGGAGATCCTGCCGGAACGGCGCAACGACTGGCGCGAAGTGCAAAATTACGTCCGTGCCATGAACCAGGCCATCACGGATCTGCGCGACTTGCCTCTTTCCCTGCGTCTGTTGAAACAGACCCACGCCACCCTCATGCAGGGGGTGCGCGGCGAGCGAAAAACGCCTGGCGAGTTTCGCCGCAGTCAGAACTGGGTGGGCGGGGCATCCCTGGCCGACGCCGCTTTCATCCCGCCTCATCACGACGACCTGCCCGATCTGCTGAGCGATCTGGAAGCCTTCTGGCACAATGACGCCATCCATGTGCCGCACCTCATCCGTTGCGCCCTGTCCCATTACCAGTTCGAGACCATCCATCCGTTTCTCGACGGCAATGGCCGCATTGGTCGCCTGCTCATCACGCTCTATCTGGTCAACTATGGACTGTTGGCCAAACCTTCCCTCTACCTGTCCGCCCATCTCGAAAAACATCGAGGTTCCTATTTCGACGCGTTGACCCGGGTGCGGGAATCCAACGACCTCGGTCATTGGTGCCGTTTCTTTCTCCAGGCCGTGGAGGAGACCGCCGAACAAGGCAAGGACACCTTCCGCAAACTGTTGGCCCTGCGCCAAAAGATCGACGGGCGCCTCGTTACTTTGGGACGGAGGGCAGAAAATGGGCGCAGGCTGATTCAGTTTCTTTATCGGCGTCCGGCGGTTAACGTCAGTCTGGTCGCCACCGAACTGGGGCTTCAGTATCCTGCCGCCAACCAACTGGTGGCGGGACTGGTTCATCTGGGATTGCTGGAAGAGATGACCGGCTACCAGAGGAACCGCATTTTCCGGTTCCGACCATACCTGGATATTTTCCGGGTCGAAAAATAAACATGGAATTTCTTGTTATGATTTTATACCAAAAAAAGATAATATGGAAACCGTTGTGATGATTTGTCCGTCAGGAGCTCTCTGGATAACGCTTGTGGGGCAGAGCCACACGGTCTTGTTGTTGCTGTTCTTGCCCCGCAGGGGCATCATGTTTGCCTTTTATTGAGACGGATTCCATGCCCTCAGTATTTCCCGACCGGTATTGCGCAACCTGCAGGCGGTGTTTTGCGCCTTTCTCCCGCTGGCCCGTGGGCCATGCCCGGTCCAGTTGGTCGGGCACCGGACGGCGGGCGGGGGTGCGCCTGGCGCTGATGGGGGGAACCCTGCTGGGTCTGCTGGCCTGTACCATTGCACCCAATCCGCTGACGACCAAACAGATCGCCTCCGCCGTGCAGGAAGATCAAAAAATTTTGTTTGTCGACCAGGAGCCTGTACGGAGCCCCATCGATCTGTACGAGGCGGTGGCCCGTGCCATGAAGTACAATCTCGATTACCGGGTGGCCATGCTGGAAAAGACGGTGGCGTTGAGCGAGGTGGATCTTTCCAGTTACGATGTGTTGCCCCGGTTGGCCTCCCGGGCCGGTTTTGACAGTCGCAGCACACCGGAGGCCACGAGTGGTCTGTCGGTGACCACAGGAGCGGTATCGGCCGGTTATTCCACCACCCAGGACCGGGACAGGAAGAGTGCCGATCTGGGGGTCGTCTGGAATGTGCTGGACTTTGGTGTCAGCTATTTCCAGGCCAAGCAGGCGGCTGATCGTTCGCTGGTTGCGGAGGAAAATCGCCGCAAACTGGCGCATAATCAATTCCAGGAGGTGCAGGCTGCCTTCTGGCGGGCGGCCAGTGCCCAGCAGTTGCAGGGTCGGATCGACCCGGTGCTCGCCGAGGCCAAGGCGGCCCTGGAGGTGGCCTATCAGGTCGAAAAAGAGCGTTTGCGACCCCAACTGGAGATGATGCGTTTCCAGCGGGAGTTGCTGGACGTGGTGCAACAGTTGGAATCGCTGCGCGAAGAGCTTGATCTGGCCAAAAAAAATCTGGCCTTGCTGATCAACTTGCCACCTGGCACCCGATTTGAGTTGAAAATACCCGACGAGCCCTGCCTGGTGGCCACCCCGATCCGGGCGACCCCGGCAGAGATGGAGCAGCTGGCCTTGCTGAATCGACCGGAACTGCGCATGGAAATGTACAAAATGCGCATCAGCGCCGATGAGACCCGCAAGGCCCTGTTGCGCCTGTTGCCGGGTCTGGAATTCAAGGGCTCTGCCCACTATGACAGCAACTCGTTTGCCATGGATTCCACTTGGCGGGATGCCGGCCTGCAGGTGACCGGCAACCTGATGAAACTGGTGGCCGGGCCGACCGCCATCCGTTTGGCGGACAACCAGGCCCTGCTGGCCCATTTGCGTCGTCTGGCCCTCAACATGGCGGTCATTTCCCAGGTGCACATCAGCCACCGGAAATATGCCGATGCCGGACGCAAGTTTGAACAGTTCAGCAAGATCAGTGAGGTGGATCAACGCATCCTGGACAACGTCATCCTGGATGCGGGCAGCACCGGCCAGAACCGGTTGGATCAAATCCGGGCGGCCACCCGTGCCATCATGTCGCAGTTGCAGCGCAACAAGGCGTATGCGGAGTTGCAGAATGCGCTGGGTTTGATTTTTGTCTCGCTGGGGGTGGATCTGCTGCCGGTTGCCACGCCTGATGATGCCCTGCCAGCCTTGCGGCAATCCATTCGCGAGGCGATGCTGGCCTGGCGGGAGGGGATCTCCCTTGCCCCGGGGGCGGCCTGGCTGGAGGAGCCCGTCAGGGAGGGGCCCGACCCGTGGGAGGAGCAACTCTTTTCCCAGGAGGTCAATGATCGCCTGATCGAGTCGGCATCGGCCGCCACGGCGCGACGGGCTCCCGTTGTGCCCGCCGTTTCCGACCCGGCGCCGGACAGTGCTGTACCGGACCAGGGTGCCGTTGCGCGTCGGGAACGAGCCGACAGGATGTCGACCAGACCGGAGCCGGTCAATACGCAAGGTGGTGCCAAACCGGTCGCGGAGACCGTCCGGGCCGAGCCCGACAGAAAGAGTGCCAGGAAAGAGAAGGAGGCACCAGAATCTGCGCCGACTCCTGCGGAAGAAGAGGAGGGGGAACAGGGCGCTGCGGCGGCCGAGACCAGGCAGCCAAAAGTGGCGCAACCAGTTGTTCCACAACGTTTGTCCGTCGCGCCGGTGCCGACCGATGCGGCGGTCGGGACAGTGGTGAAAGAGTGGGCGGATGCCTGGACGCGCCAGGATGCCTATACCTTTCTGACCTTCTATTCGGATAATTTTTTGCCGGAAAACAACCGGGACAAGGGCAAATGGGCGGAAGCCTATACCACCCTGCTCAATCCGGCCGCCAGGGTGCGGGCGGTGCTGAGTGACTGGGCGGTCGAGGCGGAGTCGGAGGAACAGGCCACCGCCTTCGTGCGCATGACATTGACCTCTTCGGGCGACAAATGGGAAAGACGCAAGACCCTGAAATTCAGAAAAGAGCGCGGCGGCTGGCGTATTGTTGCCGAAAAGACCGATGATCGATCGGCTTCGGGTGCGCCCGCTGGGGCGCCTGCCCGTCCGGTCTCCGGCACGGAGCCGTTCCAATGAAGGTATTGACCGGGTGGCTGTTGCTGGGGTGGCTGGGGGCGTCTGCGGTGTTGTGGGCCGAGGAAAAGTTGACTGCGCCGCCGGAACGCCTGCCCGCCCCGGAACCGGAGTTGCGGGCCGAGTTGCTGGCCAGGCAGTTTACCACCCTGTCTGGCGAAATCGGCGCGCGGTTGGTCAAACTGCCTGTGCGGGAGGGGGGATTTTTCAAGGAGGGGGAACTGCTCGGTCAGTTTGATTGTACCGTGCAGGAGGCCAGACTGATGCGGGCCAAGGCCGTCGTGCAGGCCGAGTCTGACAAGGCCGGGATGCTGGGGCGCCTGGACCAGTTGAACGTGACCAGCAAACTGGAACTGACCAACGCCCGGGCCGAGGTGGCCAAGGCCCAGGCGGAATTGGCCATCATCCGCGCCGAAATGAAAAGCTGCCAGATCCTGGCTCCCTTCGCCGGACAGGTCATTCGCCTGGAGGTGCAGGAGCATCAATATGTCAAGCCGGGGCAGACATTGATGGACATTCACAATCCGACCGTTCTGGAGTTGGTGGTCAACATGCCCTCGCGCTGGCTGCAACGCTATCACAAGGGTGATCGCTTTCTGCTGCGTGTCGACGAGACCGGCAAGAGCTATCCGGCCAGGATCATTGCGTTTGGAGCGAGGATTGATGCGGTCAACCAGTTGGTCAAGGTGACCGGCGAGATTGTGGGCCATTTTCCGGAGTTGAGTCCGGGCATGAGCGGTCAGGTCATCCTCAACTTCAGCCGATAAGGCCCGCCATGCCCGCTCAGGCCACCCCGGAGACCCTCCATCCCACTGTTGCTGCCCTGCTCAACCTGCAACAAAGGGTGCATGCCGCCACCACCCCCGCGGCGCTGGGTTATGTGGCGGTCAACGAGACCCTGTTTCTGGTGCCCTATCGACAGGCCGCCCTGTGGCAGACGCACGCCTCTGCCGCCTCCGGCGGACGGATTGTGGCGGTTTCCGGTCTGCCGGTGGTGGACCCCGATGCGCCCTACATCCAGTGGCTGACGGCCGTGTTGCACCATCTGGATACCCGGCAGCCGGCGGTGGCCATGGTGGACGCAGCCGGCCTGCCTGACCATCTGGGCCGTCACTGGCGGGAGTGGTTGCCGTCGCACGCCCTGTGGTTGCCGTTGCGGTTGCCGGCCCTGGATGGGGAAGGAGAAAACAGTCAACGGGTGGGCGGTTTGTTGCTGGTGCGGGAGCACTCCTGGTCGGAGGGCGAGCAGCACCTGCTGGTCCATCTGGGCCAGGGCATGGCCCAGGTCTGGTGGGGGTTGTTGGCGCGGCGGCCCTGGTGGCGGCGTCTTTGGGTGCAACGACCCGCCACCCGCACCCTGTTCTGGCTGAGCGTGGTCGGAGGATTGTTGGCGTGGCCGGTGCAGCAGTCGGTGCTGGCCCCGGCCGAGGTGGTGGCCTGGCAACCGGCGGTGGTGCGCGCGCCCCTCGATGGGGTGGTGGATGCCTTTCTGGTCACGCCCAACCAGAGCGTGCAGACCGGGCAGCCGCTGCTCAAACTGGACACGACCAGACTGCGCAATCGTCTGGAGGTGACCGGCAAGGAGTGGGAGGTGGCGCAGGCGGAATACCGCCAGGCGGTACAGTCGGCCCTGCAGGACTCCCGCAGCAAGGCCAAACTGGCGCTGTTGCTGGGCCGCATGCAGCAAAAAGAGGCGGATCTGGCCTATGTCCGTTCCCAGTTGGAACGGGTGACCCTGTTGGCTCCACGGGATGGTGTGGCGGTTTTCAGCGACGAAAATGACTGGGTGGGGCGTCCGGTGAGCGTGGGCGAGCGCCTGCTGATGCTGGCCGATCCCCGCCAGGTGGAACTGGAAATCCGCCTGCCGGTGGCCGATGCCTTGCCCGCCGTCATGCAGGATTCGGGAGCGGCGGTGCGTGTTGAACTCTTTCCAGCCACGGATGCCAGCCATTCCCTGTCTGCCCGATTGCGCCACGCCAGTTACCGCGCCGATTTGACCCCCGAAGGGGTGCTGGCCTATACCCTGCGGGCCCGGTTCGACGAAGGAGAACCTCTCCCGCGCCTGGGGTTGCGGGGGACGGCCAAGCTGTATGGCGAGCCGGTGCGTCTGTTCCATTATCTGTTTCGCCGTCCCCTGGCGGCTGCCCGGCAGGTGCTGGGGTGGTGAGCAGACCGGGTGCCTTGCTGGAGCCCCTGCCATCCCTCCGGGAAGAGCTGACGCTGCATGTCGGACCACAGGCCGCCGACGGTTCCCCCACCTGGACCCTGCATGATCCGGTCAATAACCGTTTTTTTCAGATCGGCTGGCAGGAGTTTGAAGTGCTGTCGCGCTGGTCCCTGGCCACGCCGACCCGCATCGCTGCGGCCATCGGTGCCGCCACCACCTGGCACCCCGCACCGGCAGAGGTGATGCGTCTGGTGGAACGCCTCTGGCAGAGCCATCTGCTGGTGCCGCGTTCCTCCCTGGATCGGGCCCGGTTGCTGGGGACACAGCGGGCCCTGCAGGGCAATCGCCTGGGTTGGCTGCTCCACCATTATCTCTCCCTGCGCATTCCCCTGTGGCACCCGGAACCGTTTTTGCGGCGCACCATGCCTGTGGTGCAGGGGATGTTTTCCGGCTGGTTTTTCACCCTGGTGACCCTGGCGGCGGGCCTGGGAATGTTGCTGATCAGTCGTCAGTGGGAGCGTTTTACCGGGTCATTCCTCCATTTTTTCAATCTGACCGGCATGTTCTACTATGCGGGCGCCCTGACGCTGAGCAAGGTGCTGCACGAACTGGGACACGCCTATGCAGCCCACCGTTACGGATGCCGGGTCTCCACCATGGGGGTGATCTTCCTGGTGCTGTGGCCCCGCCTGTACACGGACACCAGCGAGGTCTGGAAACTCTCTGCCCGCCGGCAGCGTCTGGTGGTGGGCGCGGCGGGCATGCTGGCT
>JAMOAX010000275.1:0-2038 GCA_039908555.1 Magnetococcus sp. DMHC-8 | reverse complement strand
AGCTTTCCCCCCCTGCCGGGCCTGGATACCCAGACCGGCCTGCGCAACATGGGTGGCAGTGCGGCCCTGTATTGGGATATCCTGGCCAAGTTTGTCCACAACCAGCAGGGGGCCTGCCATGCCATGTCCGACCTGCTGGAAACCGGGGAGTGGTCCACCCTGGAACGCACGGCCCATACCCTCAAGGGAATCTCGGCCACCATCGGTGCCATCGACCTGCGGGATGCCGCCCAGAAGATTGAGCAGGGAGCCGGGTCGGGCATGGGCCGGGAGCGGCTGCGCGCCCTGATCCAGCAGGCGACCGGAGAACTGGCCACCGTCCTCGCCACCTTGCAGGAGGCGATGCCGCAGCCCACCGCAGAGCCTCCCCCCGACCAGGAGGAGGAAGGCACGACCGACCTGGCGGCCTTGACCCCCCTGATTCGGCAGGCAGCGGACTATTTGAGCCAATTCAACTCCGATGTGGAGGCCGTCGTCGAAGAGATGACCGAACGGGTGAAAAACGGTCGGGACCGTGCCCATCTGCGTACCATCAAACAGTCGCTGGAGGCGTTCGACTATGAAACCGCGCTGCAGGCATTGCGGCAATGGGCCGACGAGGCGGGCATCCCGCTGGCCGACGCCGACGACAACGCCCAACCATAAGGTGAGGACATGAACAGGCACCACTCTCCCGGAGCGAAGGCCCGGGCGGGCACCATCCTGCTGGTGGACGATCAGGCGGATCAAATCAAGGTGATCAAGGCGGCGCTGGATCAGCATTTTCTGGTCAAGGTCGCCATCCGGGGCGAGCAGGTGCTGCCGATTACCCTGGACGGCGGGATTGATCTCATCCTGCTGGACATCCTGATGCCCGAAATGGATGGCTACGAGGTCTGCCGGCGACTGAAGGCCCACCCCGCCACCCGGAAGATTCCCGTCATCTTCCTGACCTGCAAGGATTCCCAGGATGATGAATCCCTCGGTCTGGAGCTGGGTGCGGTGGATTTCATTCGCAAACCCAGCAGCCCGGCGGTGCTGGTGGCCAGAAGCCGCAATACCATCGCCTACCAGCGCGCCAAACAGGATTTGCGGCGCAAAAACGAGGAACTCCAGCAGGCACTGCGCATCCGCGAGGATGTGGAGCGCATCTCCCATCACGACATCAAGGGGCCACTCTCCGCCATCCTCGGCCTGCCGGCGGTCCTGCTGGCCGATGGCGAGCACACAGAAGGGCAGAAGGCCCTGCTGCGCCAGATCGAGAGGAGCGGCTACCTCATCCTGGAGCTGCTCAACCGGTCGCTGGACCTGTTCAAGATGGAAAACGGCACCTATCAACTGCAGCCCGAACGGTTTGACCTGCTGGAGGTGCTGGAACACATCCGGAACGATGTCGGGAAGCGGTCCGCGCCCCGTGCCATCCACATCGACATCGACAATCAGGACCACACCGGCCCCTTCGCGTCGTTTTTTGTGGCCGGCGAAAAGATGCTCTGTTATTCACTGTTTTACAACCTGATCCAGAACGCCATCGAGGCCTCCCCGGATCAGGGTCGGATACCCATCCGCCTGACCCCCGCGGGCTCCTTCGGGGTAATACGCATCACCAACACCGGGGAGGTCCCCCCGGCGATCCGGCCCACTTTTTTCGATAAATATGTGACCTCCGGCAAACCGGACGGGACCGGGCTGGGCACCTACTCTGCCCGACTGGCGACCCACATTCAGGGGGGCCGGATTGAACTGGATGCCGGACAGGCCGGTGAAACCACCGTCATCGTGACCCTGCCCAGGACCATGACCGCCACCCCTGCGCCTGTCCATGCCGCGACCCGGGGCCTGCGCATTCTGCTGGCGGAGGATGCCGAGGAAAACCAGGTGCTGTTTACGACCTATCTGACGGATACCCCCCATCAGGTGGTCATCGTCGACAACGGACTGGCAGCCCTGGCCCGCGTGCAGGAGGGTGGGTTTGACGCAGTGGTCATGGATGTCCAGATGCCGGCCATGGACGGCTACACCGCCGCCCGCCGGATACGCCAGTGGGAACGGGAACAGG
>JAMOAX010000274.1:0-2042 GCA_039908555.1 Magnetococcus sp. DMHC-8 | reverse complement strand
CTGGGGGAGATAATCTCCCCCAGGCCCCCATGCAATTTTTTACAAAAAACCTACCCTTGTAAGGGGGGGCACCCCCCCGGCGGGTCCAGGGCGGCGCCCTGGGACTGTGCCGTTGCTGTTGCCGTTGTTTTTCAAAGAAGCCGCAGCCGCTTTTTGCTGCGGCGTCCTCAGCATGCGCCGCAGGCAATCCGGCGATTCTGGAACGGCTTGTACCTGTCAAATCAGGTTGGTTGACCCAATAGCCTCCTGACGACAGGGTGTTGTTTGAACCAGACCAGGTGATCCATGCATGCCCATTGGTACAATCGGCTTTCCGGTCGCGAGCGCATCCTGGTGTGGATGGTGGCGACGGCGACCCTGCTGGCGGGTTGGTATCGTGTTGTCTGGTTGCCGTTTTTTCAGGAGTGGCAAGCACTGGAGAACCGGTTGGCCGGTGCAGCCCGGTCTCGGGTTGCCGGAGTGGTCGTGGGACAGGGGGAGCTGCCCTGGCTGGAGGAGGCCAAACGGTGGGTGCCGGCCAAGGAGGTGACGGGCCTGCTCAACCGCCTGGCCCGCCCGACCGGTGGCTTGCAACCGGTCGGCCTGGAGGTGCGACCGCCTCGCCTGCTGCTCTCCTGCGAGCAGGGGTTGACGCAGGACGGCGGTGCGGGCGCGCTCTTTCGTCATGACCTGATCCTCACCCTGGAGGGCTCTTATCCCGCTGTGCTGACCTACCTGCATCGCCTGGAGGGCATCTCCTGGCGCATTCATCTGGACCGTCTGGACTATACCGTCCACCGCACGGCCCGTCCCACCCTCCTGCTGCACGTGCACTTTTTGAGTCTGGGCCGTTCTCTGTTCGCGGATTGACACCCGTGGGACGACCAGTGGCAGACTGGTATCACCGATCGGTTGCCGCCCCGGGCACGTTTGGACCAAAGATTGCAGTCCATCTGTCGGGATTTGCTGCTGATGGGTGTGCAGTCATCGCCTTTATGCAAGCCAAGTGAATGTATCTTAACGAAATGGTGTCGATGCGACAGACCGGCTGGCAGGTGGATTGGAGTGCCATGTTGTTGACGGTTGCTTGTCCTGCGCGGGGGGCAGGCAGGACGGCAACGGACCTCACAGACCAGGGAAGTGATTGATGAATGCCAACGGGCATGCGAGGGGCCGTCGGGGGGTGTACGTGCTGTGCAGTGTGCTGGTGCTCTTCATGAGTGGCTGCACGGGTCGCGTGGCCGGTGAGCGGAACATCTCCCTGTCAATGCGGGATTGGGGATGGGAAGGAGAGCGGGTTGACGGGCCATCGGCCCGGACGATTGTGGCTGGCGGGAGGGTTGGGGAGGGTCAGGCCGGCTGGCGGATGAGTACCCGGTTGCGTCTGCCCCGTGTGTCGGAGCAGGCCTCTGTCGCACCGGTGGCCGTGGCACTGCCGGAGTCGCCTGCCGTGCCACCTCAGAGCGGGGGGCGGCGCATCACTGTGCAGGTGGTCCATACCCCGGCCCGGCTGTTTTTTGAGGGGTTGGCCAGCCAGGACCCTGGCATCAACATGGTGGTGCATCCGGAGGTGACGGACGATATTTCGGTGGAACTCAAACAGGTTACCGTGGATGAGGCGGTGGAAATTGTCTGTGAGATGTACCAGTTGGACTGTCAACCTTTTGCCAGTCGGTTGCCGCAGGGGGTGCGGGGGTACAAGATTTTTCCCTGGCAGTTGACGACACGGACCTATCCTGTTGATTTTCTGTCGGTGGTGCGGGACGGCTATTCGCAGACCCTGGTCAGTTCGGGCAACCGGCACGAGGTGACGACCACCCGTACCAACAAGGACCAGAGCAAGAGCGTGACCGCCACGCCCAGCACGCCTGGCAGTGGCATGCGCACCGAGTACAAATCGGATTTTTGGACGGACCTGGAAAATACCATCACCGCCATCCTGCAACTGGGTCTGGTCATTTCCAGGGTGACGGAAGAGACCGATGAACAGGGCCGCACGAGTCGGAATGTGCTCCGCGAACGCAAGGGAGCGTCCGGACCGGGTGTGTCGGAGACCCGGATAC
>JAMOAX010000102.1:0-10510 GCA_039908555.1 Magnetococcus sp. DMHC-8 | reverse complement strand
CGGCGCATGTCGAAAACGCCGCAGCAAAAAGCGGCTGCGGCTCCTTTGAAAAACAACGGCAACAGCAACGGCAAAGTCCCAGGGCGCTGCCCTGGACCCGCCAGGGGGGGGACCCCCCAGGACCCGCAGCCATTTTTCAAAGCCTGTCAAATCAGCCTGGTTGAGCCACTACACATCCAGATTGACCACGTTCAAGGCATTGTCCTGGATGAAATCCCGTCTGGGCTCCACCGCGTCTCCCATGAGGGTCGTGAAGACCAGATCGGCCTCGATGGCATCCTCCACCCGGACCTTCATCAGAGTACGGGTGGACGGGTCCATGGTGGTCTCCCACAACTGCTCCGGGTTCATCTCGCCCAACCCCTTGTAGCGCTGAATGCTCTGCCCCTTGCGCCCCTCTGCCATGACCCAGGTGACCAGAGCCTCCAGGCCGGTGATGACCACCTCCCGACTGCCCTTGCGCAAGACCGGTCGGGTCCCCAACCGCTCCTGCACCCGGGTCACCCTCTCCATCATCTCCCGGTATTCGGGAGAACGGGTCAGGCGGGTGTCCAGCACGGTCTGGCTGGGCACGCCGTGAATGGTGCGCACCACATGAATGGCTTCGGTCCCCATCTCCGCATCGTGCACCACCAGCAGTTGCAACCGTTCGGCCTCCCCCCTGGCCGCGGTCAGGGCCTGCCGCAACCGGTCTCCGGCCTGATTGGCCTGTTCGCTGGATTCCAAGGTCTCCGCAGTCATGCCCACCGCTTCGGTGGCCATGGCCAGGACCAGCCGGTCATAGTGCCGCGCCATGCGGTTGAGCAGGGTGACATAACGCTGGCTCTCCCGCACCATGTTGGCCAGCACCGGGCCGGCCACCTCGCCACTCTCCCCCTGCCAGGTCACCCCCTCCAGGCCATGGGTCATCAGCAGTTCCTGCAGGGCCTCCTCGTCCTTGAGATAATGGACCGTCTTGCCCCGCATCAACCGGTACAAGGGCGGCTGGGCGATGAACAGATGGCCCCTGGCCACGATGTCGGGATATTGCCGGTAGAAAAAGGTCAGCAACAGAGTGCGGATATGGGCCCCATCCACATCGGCGTCGGTCATGATGATGATCTGATGATAGCGCAGCTTGTTGATGTCATACTCTTCACTGCCGATGCCGGTCCCCAGGGCCGTGATCAGCGTGCCCACCTCCGCCGAGGCGATCATCTTGTCAAAACGGGCCTTCTCCACATTGAGAATTTTGCCCTTGAGGGGCAGAACCGCCTGGTTTTTGCGATTGCGTGCCTGCTTGGCGGACCCGCCGGCCGAATCCCCCTCCACCAGATACAGTTCACACAGGGCCGGGTCCTTCTCCTGGCAGTCGGCCAGTTTGCCCGGCAACGAGGAAATATCCAGAGCGCTCTTGCGCCGGGTCAGTTCGCGGGCCTTGCGGGCAGCCTCCCGGGCAGTGGCCGCCTCCAGCGTCTTGGCCGCAATCTGTTTGGCATGCTGCGGGTTTTCTTCAAAATAGGTGGCCAACCGGTCGGCCACGATCGATTCCACGGCGGTCCGCACCTCGGAAGAGACCAGCTTCTCCTTGGTTTGCGAGGAAAATTTGGGGTCAGGCAACTTGACCGACACGACCGCCGTCAAACCCTCCCGGCAATCCTCCCCGGCCATGGCAATCTTCTCCTTCTTGGCCAGGTTCGAGGCAAGCAGATAATTGTTGAGGGTGCGGGTCAAGGCGGCGCGAAAACCGGCCAGATGGGTCCCCCCATCCCGTTGCGGAATGTTGTTGGTATAACAAAAAACATTTTCCTGGTAGGAGTCGTTCCACTGCATGGCCACATCCAGATGGACCGCCCCTTTTTCATCGGTAAAACAGATGGGGGGGGCGTGCAATGGCGTGCGGGCCTTGTTCAGATGCTCGACAAATGAACGGATACCCCCCTCATAATGAAAATGATGGCTCTTGTCGCTCACATCCTCGCGGATATGGATCTGGACGCCGTTGTTGAGAAAGGAGAGCTCCCTCAACCGCTGCGACAAAATATCGAACGAAAACTCGGTGGCGGTAAAAACCGCCCGACTGGGCAAAAAAGTGATCTCCGTACCGGTGCCGGTGGTGTCGCCCGTGATGCGGATGGGTGCCACCGGATGACCATCCCGGTACTCCTGGGTCCAGACGTGACCATGGCGACGGACCGTCAGCAACAACCGCTCCGACAGGGCGTTCACCACCGATACCCCCACCCCGTGCAGACCGCCGGAAACCTTGTAGGAGTTTTGATTGAACTTGCCGCCGGCGTGCAGCACCGTCATGACCACCTCGGCGGCCGACTTGCCCTCCTCCTCGTGCAACTCGGTGGGAATGCCCCGCCCGTTGTCGCACACCGTCACGGCACCATCACTGTGCAGGGTCACTTCGATGAGGTTGCAATAGCCCGCCAGGGATTCGTCGATGGCATTGTCCACCACCTCAAACACCATGTGGTGCAGACCGGAACCATCATCGGTGTCGCCGATATACATGCCGGGACGCTTGCGCACCGCGTCCAACCCCTTGAGCACCTCAATGCTGCCCGCTCCATAGGCGTCGGCCCCGTTGTTTTTGTCCATCTCCTGGTCTGGCATGTTCATCAATCTGCTCCGCGTTACCGTAAGAATGAGAGCTCACACGATAGGACCATTGCCCGTTCTTGTCAATTGATCGGTCTTGATCATCGTTGCGTCCGGCGGGATGTCAGCACGCACCAGCCTGCCTGCGGCGCATGCTGAAAAGGCCGCAGCAAAAACCGGCTGCGGTTTTTTTGAAAAGCAACAACAACGGCAAAGTCCCAGGGCGCTGCCCTGGACCCGCCAGGGGGGTGACCCCCCTGGACCCGCAATAACGATTGTCAAGACGACTTGACCAACCTCCGGACGCCGCCACATTTCCCCCTCTCCCGGACCACGAACAGTTGACTCCGGTTCGGGTTTTGTCGTACATCTGGCCGGAAGTCACGTCGCCCGGCACGGGCCTGCATGGGAGGTGCACAGCATGAATACCACAGTTCAGCCCGATCCATCGGCAGCGCTCCCCCCTGACGGACCCAAAAAGGTGCTCAATGTGGGCGGCAACAGCAAGGAGATCCCCCTGCCGCCCCATTTCCAGGCGTGGGAGCACGTTCTGCTGGATATCGATGCCACCGGCCACCCCGACATTCTTTGCGACGCCCGCACCCTGACCGACCTGCCGCCCTGTCAGTTTGATGCCGTCTATTGTTCCCACAACCTGGAGCACTACTACCCCCACGACGCCGCCAGGGTGGTGCAGGGCTTCATGCACATCCTGAAAGAGGACGGCTTCGCCCACCTGCGGGTTCCCGACCTGGGGCAGGTCATGCAGATCGTCGTGAACAGCGGCCTGGATATTGATGACACCCTCTATCAATCCCCCATGGGCCCCATCACCGTGCGGGATGTCATCTACGGCTACAACAAGCAGATCGAACAGAGCGGGGTGGATTTTTTTGCGCACCGCACCGGCTTCACTGCCCAGTCGTTGCGCAATCTGGTGGGACGGCAGGGGTTTCCCCACGTGTTCGTCCGGTCCGATAATCTGGCGGTGGAACTGTTTGCCTTCAAGGGAAAAGTGGGCGATTTTGTGGAACAGCTCAGCGGGTTTGTCTATTACAATACCCGGCACACACCGCCGCCGGTCTGACCCAGTTGCCAGCCTGCCTGCGGCGCATACCGGAAAGGCCGCAGCAAAAACCGGCTGCGGCTTCTTTGAAAAGCAACAGCAACGGTAAAGTCCCAGGGCGCTGCCCTGGACCCGCCAGGGGGATAATCCCCCTGGACCCGTAATAGTGAAAAAAACAAAACCCCCACTCCCGGCGCACAACTACTGCACCGACAGCGGGGGTCAAACCCCACACACCATCATCCAGCCAAACCGGACCCTACCGCTTGGTCAAGGCCTTGGCAAAGACCGACGAAAAGTCCACGTTCCCCCCGCCGGTCTTGCGGCGATCCCCCTGGGTGGAACGGTCCGCCGTCTGGCTGCGCACGCCCGCACTGGGCTCCACCACCTGACGGGATACCGGCTTCTCGGCCTGATGATAAAAATAGATCAATTCTGGACTGCTGATGCTCAACATGGTGCCCACCGTTGGACAGCGTTAACAGGCTCCTCTTGTACATATTGATCGGCCTTTCCCACCCCCAAGTCAAGCACTTTTTTTTGTGCGGTGCACAATTTTTTTCCGCATCACCCCTTCTTGTTCAGAACCACGCGCGCAATATGGCTGGGCACCTCCTGATAGGTGATCACCCGCATGGTATACAACCCTCGCCCGGAGGTGATCGCATTGAGAACATTACCATAATCCAATACCTCCGCCATCGGGGTCTCCGCCAGGACGATCTGGTTGTTCACCCGGGGCGTCACCCCGGTGATCCGGCCGCGCCGGGAGTTCAGGTCACCGATCACATCCCCCAGCACATCATCGGGTACAGTGATCTCCATGGCCATGATCGGCTCCAGCAGGGCTGCACCACCCTCCTCCATGGCCTTGCGGAAGGCGATGCCGCCCGCCGCACGAAAGGCATTGTCCGACGAATCCACCGTATGAAACGAACCATCCACCAACGCCACTTTGCAATCCACCACCGGATATCCCCCCAGCACACCCCGGCCCATCTCCTCCTGGACCCCCTTTTCCACCGAGGGAATGTACTGTCGGGGAATGGCACCGCCGACGATATGGTCCTCGAACTGATAACCGCTGCCCCGGGGCAGGGGCGCCACCTCCAGCCAGCAATCCCCGAACTGGCCCCGTCCGCCACTCTGTTTTTTCAACCGTCCCTGCACCCGGACCGGGCGGCTGATGGTCTCCTGGTAGGGCACCCGCGGCGCCTTCAGGAGGGCCACCACCCCGAATTTGCGCTTCAGACGATCCAGGGTCACCCGCAGATGGGTCTGGCCCATGCCCGCCAGGATCATTTCGTGGGTCTGGGCATCGCGGAAAAAATGGAGGGTCGGGTCCTCTTCGGTCAGCCTACCCAGCCCCACAGCCACCCGATCCTCCTGCTGGGCGTCCGCCTCCACGGCAAAACTCAAGGTGGGAGCCAGAAAATCAACCCGCTGATAGCGAATGGGCTGGTCGATGGCACAGAGCGTATCGCCACTGCGCGTCTCCTCCAACCGGGCAATGGCGCCGATTTCACCCGCCTGCAACCGACTGACGGAACGCATCTCTTTGCCCTGCATGCGAAACAGGCGACCACCCCGCTCCTTGCTCCGCCGGTCGCTGTTGTAGAAAGGCTGGTCGGCCTCGATGGCGCCGGAAAAAACCCGAATCACCGACAGCTTGCCGGCAAACGGATCGATGGTGGTCTTGAACACCACCGCCGAAAATGGCTCGGTCACCGCAGGCGCCCGCGCGACCTGGCGGCCTGCCTGGTTGGGATCTTCGCCGACCAGCGACTTGATGTCCGCCTTTTCCACCGGATTGGGCAAATAGTGAACAATCCCGTTGGCCAGGGCACGCACCCCGATGTTGGCCAATCCGGACCCGCAAAATACCAGAAACAACCGCCGGTCATGCACCGCCCGGCGCAACCCCGCATGCAGGGTCACTTCGTCGGGCTCCTCCCCCGTCTCCAGATAGGTCTCCAGCAACCGGTCGTCGGCCTCCACCACCTTTTCCACCAACTGGGTGCGATAGTGCCGGGCATCGTCCCGCAACGCCTCCGGAAAATCAATCTGGGTAAATTGACCGTTCCTGGCCGACCAGGCGGTCATGGGAATCAGGTCGATGATGCCCGCAAAGGTCTCCCCTGACCCGATGGGAATGGTCAACGGCAGGGCGGTCACCCGCAACGTCTGCTCGATATCCCCCAGCACCCGGATAAAATCGGTGCGCGGCAGGTCCATCTTGTTGATAAAACCGATCATCGAAACCTGCGCCTCCTCGGCCATGGCCCAGAGTCGCAAATTTTCCGGCTTGACACCCAACTGCCCGGAAATGATCATCACCGCCCCGCCCACCACCTGCATCACGCTGCGGGTGGACTCCAGAAAATCCACATAACCGGGGGTATCCACCAGATTGAACCAGTGGCCGCGCCAGGTGCAGTAGCCCACATGGGGGGTGATGGTGATGCCGCGCTCCATCTCCTCGGCCTCGGTGCTCATCACCGCCGTGCCCATGCCCACCTCACCGCGCCGGTCGATGGCCTGGCCGTTGAACAGAATGGCCTCGGCCAGAGTGGTCTTGCCACCCCCGCCATGCGCCAGCAAAGCCACATTGCGAATGGTCAGAATATCAGGTGATTCGGTAGACATGGCAAAGGCTCCCCGACAAATGATTCCCTGTTGGGGGCGTTGCCCCCAAACCCCCACCAGGGGCTGGGCCCCTGGACTCACGACTCACTCGACCGACTGCCAGTCGATCTCCTCCAGGGCGAAGACCGGCCCATCGACACAGACCCGCCGATAGTGTCCCGCCCCGCCATCACGCATCCGGGCCACACACCCCACGCAAACCCCGAACCCGCAGGCCATGCGTGCCTCCAGAGAGGCCTCGCCCGGCAGGCCGAAACGGTCTGCCACCCGGGCCAGGGCCGCCATCATCGGCAACGGGCCGCAGGTGTAGAGCCGGAGATCCCCTCGCTCCGCCGGCGTCAACCGTTGCAGATGGTCCGCGGCCAGATCCGTCACATAGCCATGAAAAAAACCGGCCCTGGGCGTCAGCGAGGCCAGACGGCTGGCGATGCCCTGTTGCCGCAAATGGCACAAGGCCAACCCCGCCGTCAACCCCGCCCCCGCCGGCTCATGCGCCACCGGCCAGGGGGGGTCCGCTTCCAGGCCCCACAGCAAGGTGGTCTGCACTCCCCGGAGGGCCAGACGCCGTGCCAGAAAATCCAGCGGCGCCAGCCCCACCCCGCCTGCCACCAGCAGGGCCCGGGGACCGGTCGGCGGAGTGAATGGGCGGCCAATGGGCCCCAGCAGCGGGGCGGTCACCTCCCACGGCCAGGTGGTCATCCGTCGGGTTCCTTCGCCCACCACCCGGTAGAGCAGATCGATGGTCTGCCCTGCCGGATCGCTGTCCAGGATGGAAAAAGGCCGAGGCACGGTCAGATCGGCCCCACAGGTCAACTGGATGAATTGACCCGGTTGGGCTTCCGCCAGCCCTGGCACATGCAACCGCATCTGCCACAGGGCCACCCCGAGCGGGTCGTTCCGGATGACCCGACCCGTGCCGTGGCGTATGGTCACGCCAACCCCTGGCCATGGACCAGCCGGCCGGCCACCCACGTCCGGTTGACCCGCCCCTTGACCCGCCGGCCATGGAAACAGGTATTCTTGCTCTTGCTGTGCAACTGCCGGGCGTCCACTGTCCAGGACTCTTCGGGATCAAACAGGACGACATCGGCGGCACATCCCACCCCCAGCGTGCCGTGGGGGATGCCCAGCAACCGGGCGGGGTTGCAGGTCAGGGCGGCGATGCAGTCGGAAAGGGTCAACACCCCGTCCCGCACCAACTCCAGGCTGACCGGCAGCAGGGTCTCCAGACCGATCACACCGTTGGCGGCCCGGCAAAACTCCACCTGCTTGGACTCTTCGTCGTGGGGGGCATGATCGGTGGCAATGACGGTGATGACACCCCGGGCCAATCCCTCCAGCAGGCCGTTCCGTTCCCCCGTGTCCCGCAACGGCGGCGACATCTTGGTATCCGTGTCATAGCCCAGCACCGCTTCGTCCGTGAGGGAAAAATGGTGGGGCGTCACCTCGCAACTGACCGGCAAACGCTCTTCCCGGGCCCGGGCCACCGCCTGCACGGCCGCCCGGGTGGAAACATGCGCCACATGATAACGACCGCCGGTCAGGGCCACCAACCGCAAATCCCGATCCACCATGACGGCCTCCGCGGCGGCGGGAATGCCCGCCAGACCCAACCGGCTGGAAACCACCCCTTCGTGCATGCAGCCGTTGGCCGCCAGGGCCGGTTCCTCGGCATGCTGGATGAGCAGGGTGCCGAACATGCGGGCATACTCCAGGGCACGGCGCATCACGCCACTGTCGGTCAGGGGACGACCGTCGTCCGAGAAGGCCACACACCCGGCCCGCACCATCAATCCCATCTCGGTCAACACCTGCCCCTGCAACCCCCGGGTGATGGCCCCGACCGGGAAAACCCGCACCCGCCCCACCGCCCGGGCCCGCTCACGAATGTACCCCACCACGCTCAGGTCGTCGGTGACCGGTTGGGTGTTGGGCATGGCCGCCACCGAGGTCACCCCGCCCGCTGCCGCCGCCCGGGTGCCGCTGGCAATATCCTCCTTGTATTCGTGACCGGGCTCCCGCAAATGGACATGCATGTCCACCAGTCCGGGCGCCACCACCAGACCATCGGCCTGGAGAACGGCACAGTCCGGCGGTGGGTCCAGCCGACCCACCGCCCGGATCACCCCATTCATCAACAACAGGTCGGCGGTCTCGTCCAGACCGTTGGCCGGGTCCACCACCCGTCCGCCCCGGATCAACAGGTTTTGGTCCACACTGCTCGCTTCAGGCGGGTTGTTCATGTCACCTCCGCACCCCGGCACCACACAACAAATACAAAACGGCCATGCGCACGGCCAGTCCGTTGGCCACCTGTTCCAGAATGACCGACCGGTCCGGATCGTCGGCCACCTCCGAGGCAATTTCCACCCCCCGGTTGATGGGACCGGGATGCATGACGATGGCACGGGGATCGGCCAGTTGCAACCGGGCACGGGTCAAGCCCCAGAATTCGGCATACTCCCGCACACTGGGCAGATAGGGAGAGTTCATGCGTTCGTTTTGCAGACGCAACATCATGACCACCTGAGCCCCCGCCAGCCCCTCCTCCAGGCGATGGTGGACCGTCACCCCGAAGGCCTCCGCCGCCTGGGACGGCATCAGGGTGGCCGGCCCCACAAAACGAACCTCGGCCCCCAGGGTCTTCAAACCGATGGCATTGGAACGGGCCACCCGGGAGTGCAGCACATCGCCGCAAATGGCTACCACCAGGCCGGCAAAGGAGTCCTGCCCCAACAGGGGCAGATGGTCCTGGATGGTCAACAGGTCCAGCAACCCCTGGGTGGGATGTTCGTGCCGCCCATCGCCGGCATTGACCAGGGCCGCGTTCAGGTTGTGGGCCAAAAATTCCAACACCCCCGATTCCGGATGGCGAATCACCACCACATCCGGGTTCATAGCCTGCAGGTTGGCCAGGGTGTCCAGTAGCGTCTCCCCCTTCTTGACCGAACTGGAGGCCACGGACATGTTCACCACATCCGCCGACATGCGCTTGCCGGCCAGTTCGAAGGAAGTACGGGTGCGGGTGGAATTTTCAAAGAAAAGGTTGATGACCGTCTTGCCACGCAGGGTCGGCACCTTTTTGATGTCCCGGCGGTTGACCTCCCGCAGGGAAACAGCGGTATCCAACAGTGAATCAATCTCTTCTTGGGCCAGGCCGGACATGCCCAGAAGATGTTTGCGAGTCCAGAGATTGCCTGCCGATCTCATCGAGAAATCTCATCCGTTTGGGGTTGTAAACCGTTTGCCGAACGCCACCGTCACTCCCTGAGCCGACGCCGCACCACATGCATCTGTTCCCCTCTGTCCAACAGTTTGATGAACTCCCCGGGCTCGGTCTGGACCACCAGACCGACATGATGGGGCTGGATGGGCAACTGCCGCCCGCCCCGGTCCACCAGCACCGCCAGGTCGACGCTCTCCGGTCGACCATAATCGAACAGGGCATTCATGGCCGCCCGGATGGTCCGTCCGGTACAGAGCACATCGTCCACCAGAATCACCTGCCGGTCATCAATATCCATCTGCAGATCGGTCTCCCCCACCACCGGATTGGGACCGATGGTATCCAGGTCATCCCGGTAGAAGGTGATATCCAGAAAACCGATGGGCAGGGTCTGTTCCAGCCGGTGGCACAACCGTTCCCACAACCGTGCCGCCACCAGGGCACCGCCACGGCGGATGCCGATCACCACCCATCCCTCGGCCTGATGACGCGCCGTGTGGGACCGCCCGACCCGCTCGGCGTGCAGACGGGCAGCCAGGGAGTCGATCAACGCCAGAGTCTCCGGGGAAGAGAGCAGCAATTCGTCGTCAAAGGTGGGCAACATGGTTGGCAACCTCCTGTTGGCCAGACGGCGCGTACCTGTTCAACAACAGGCCGCCGACGATGCGGGACATGCCGGGAATCTCGCAGGCCACCGTGCCCGAGACCCAGCGCCTTCATCATACCCGCGCCGCGTCACACACACCATGTAAAAAACTTGCCTGCGGCAGCCTTGATCATCGTTTCGTCCGACAGGGTGTCAGAACCCGCCAGCCTGCCTGCGGCGCATGCTGAGGGTGCCGCAGCAAAAACCGGCTGCGGCTTTTTTTAAAATCAACAGCATCGGGTAGGAGGCGGGGTCGCCCCCGCCGTCCTCCCACACCACCGTACATACGGTTCCGTATACGGCGGTTTATGCAGCACCTTGAAGTCGTCGTAGCTGG
>JAMOAX010000273.1:0-2055 GCA_039908555.1 Magnetococcus sp. DMHC-8 | reverse complement strand
TCCGCAACCGGGCCACGATTGACGTGGAACAGATTGATTCCTTGAAAGGGTGAGCCGGTGAGGCCGAGATTGACACTATGAGCAAACATCTTCTGATTGTCCTGGCCCCCCTGTTCGGCTCGTTGATCGCCGGACTGTTCGGTCGCTTTCTGGGAAACACCCTGGCACGTCTGGTGACGATTGCGGGCATGTCGGTCTCTGCCCTGCTTGCCATCCAGACATTTTTTGAGATTGCCGTCGGCAACGGGGACCCCGTGCGCCAGGAGGTCTGGTCCTGGATCGTTTCGGGAGAGTTTCGCGTCTCTTTCGGACTGCTGATTGATCGTCTGACGGCGGTGATGCTGATTGTTGTCTCCGGCATCTCCACCCTGATCCATATCTATTCCGTCGGCTACATGGCGGAAGACCCGGATCAACCCCGCTTTTTCAGCTATCTCTCCTTTTTCACCTTCGCCATGCTGATGCTGGTGACCGGTGACAGCTTTTTGCAGCTCTTTTTCGGCTGGGAGGGGGTGGGTCTGGCCTCCTATCTCCTGATCGGTTTCTGGTTCAAAAAGGAGTCGGCCTGCAACGCCGCGATGAAGGCGTTTCTGGTCAACCGGGTGGGGGATTTCGGGTTTGCCCTGGGTATTTTCACCATTTATCAGGTTTTTCATACCCTGGATTATGCCACGGTCTTTCGCATGGCGGGCACCGGACAGTTTCCCCCGACGGTGGATTTTCTCTTCTGGGGGCCGGTGAGCACGATGACCCTGATCTGCCTGTTGCTCTTTGTCGGGGCCATGGGGAAATCGGCGCAGTTTATCCTGCACACCTGGCTGCCGGATGCCATGGAGGGTCCGACCCCGGTCTCGGCCCTGATCCATGCCGCCACCATGGTGACGGCGGGTGTCTTCATGGTCTGCCGCGCCTCGCCCCTCTTTGAACTGTCGCAAACCGCCCTGACGGTGGTCACCCTGGTGGGGGCAACCACAGCCTTCTTTGCCGCCACGGTGGGGCTGGTGCAGAATGATATCAAGCGGGTGATTGCCTATTCCACCTGTTCCCAGTTGGGGTACATGTTTTTTGCGGCGGGTGTCTCCGCTTATGCGGCGGCCATTTTTCACCTGATGACCCACGCCTTTTTCAAGGCACTGCTCTTCCTGAGTGCGGGCGCGGTGATCTACTCCATGCACCATGAGCAGGATATGCGCAAGATGGGTGGGTTGCGGAAAAAGATTCCCATCACCTATACCGTCATGATGATCGGCACCCTGGCCCTGACCGGCTTTCCCTATCTGGCCGGGTTTTACTCGAAGGATGCCATTCTGGAGGCGGCCTATGCGGCGCATACCCCGGTGGGCACCCTGGCCTGGGCCATGGGAATGGCCGCTGCGGTCATGACAACCTTCTATTCGTTCCGGTTGATTTTCATGACCTTCCATGGCAAACCGGCGGATCATCACACCTATGACCATGCCAAGGAGTCGCCCTGGGTGATGCTGGTGCCGCTCTTTGCACTGGCGGTGGGCGCGGTTTTTGCCGGGATGCTCGGTGCACCGATGACCAACCTGGGCTGGTTCAAGTCGGCCATTTTCCTGGCTCCGGGACACGATGCCATGGAACATGCCCATCATGTCAGTGCCTGGGTGAAATGGTCACCGTTTGGCATGTTCCTGATCGGCCTGGGGTTGGCCTACTGGTTGTACATCAAAAGTCCGGGCCTGCCCCGCCTGCTCGCGGAACATTTCCGGGGCACCTATCAATTTTTGCTGAACGCCTGGTACTTTGACCGGCTTTATGATCGTCTCTTTGTGCAGACGGCCAGGCGGTTGGGCGAGGGATTGTGGCATACCGGCGATGAAGGGATGGTCGATGGCTGCGTCAACGGTGTGGCGGCGATCTGTGGTCGGCTGGCACAGCAGTTGCGGCAGATGCAGACGGGGTATCTCTACCATTATGCATTCGCCATGTTGATCGGCGTGTTGGTACTGGTGTCTTTGTACACCTGAACTTGAAAACCTAGCAAAATAACAGGCGGGACGATTTGGCAATGCTGAGCTTGGTCACATTTCT
>JAMOAX010000272.1:0-2056 GCA_039908555.1 Magnetococcus sp. DMHC-8 | reverse complement strand
GACCGTGACGGTCCCCGGACCCCTGCAATAATTTTATTTAATTATCAACATGATACAAAAAAACCTACCCTTGCAAGGGGGTCACCCCCCTGGCGGGTCCAGGGCAGAGCCATGGGATTTTGCTGTTGCTTTCCAAGAAAGCCGAAGCCGGTTTTTGCTTCGGCGCCCTCGGCATGCGCCGCAGGCTGGCTGGCAGGTTTTGATACCCTGTTGGATGAAACGATGATCAAGGCCCCGTATCGTGGCATCAGGTTTACCGACTGCTTGCCCCCCCGGTCCCGAAGAATGACAGCGTCTGGGTCATGACCTCGGACTGCGCGCTCAACTCTTCAGCCGTAGCGGCCATTTCCTCGGAAGCACCGGCGTTTTGTTGAATCACCTTGTCCAGTTGCTGAATAGCCTGATTGATCTGTGCGGCACCCTGGTTTTGCTCCTGGTTGGCAGCGGCGATTTCCTGAATCAATTCAGATGTTCTTTGAATGTCCGGCACCAGTTTGTTGATGATGACCCCGGCCTTTTCCGCCACTTCAACGCTGGAGGCGGAAAGGTGACTGATCTCACCAGCCGCCGCCTGGCTGCGTTCTGCCAGTTTTCTCACCTCGGCGGCCACCACGGCAAACCCCTTCCCGTGTTCACCAGCGCGAGCCGCTTCAATGGCAGCGTTCAAAGCCAGCAGGTTGGTCTGGCGGGCGATCTCCTCGATAATGCCAATCTTGGTGGCAATTTCCTTCATGGCCTGCACTGCCTCCAACACGGCATTGCCCCCTGCTGATGCGTCCTTGGCCGCCTGCAGGGCAATCGTTTTGGTGGTGTTGGCATTGTCAGTGTTTTGAGCAATGTTCGCCACCATCTGCTCCATGGCTGCCGATGTTTCCTCTATGGAGGCTGCCTGGTCGGTCGCACCTCTGGAAAGGCTCTGGGCTGCATCGGAAATTTCGTTGCTGCCACTCGCGACTTGTTCCGCCGCCGACGACAGGTCGGCCACTACCCGCTTCAAATTTCCTACCATGACCGTCAGAGCATGTCCCAATTGTCCAGTCTCATCTCCCTGGTTGATGCAGATACTCGTGGTCAAATCACCACTGGCAATGCTCTTGGCACAGGAGACGCCCTGGGTCAGGGCCTGAACGATCACACGGGTCAACAAAAAGGAGGTCATCGCACCCAATAACATTGCCACAACAACACCAAAAGTAATTTTCGTGGTCGCCGATACCACGGCATCCCTGGTAATTTTTTCCTCAGCTGCACCGCGTCGAGTAGAATAAGACGCCACTTCGTCCACGGCCTGCCGATTGGCAGCGTAAAGATTCATCAACTTTTCCATGGCTGCAGATTGGTTGCTTTGGTTGCCATTTTGAACAGACTGCAGATATTCCCCCTGTGCCAGAGCAAAAAAATCCACCGCCGGTTTGTATGCCTTTTCGATCAGAGCGTGTAACTCCGGTTCCAAACCTTCTTTCATCCAACGATTGTGACTGGTATCGAAGTCCTGTTTCGTTTTCGTCAGGGCCTCAATGGACTTGGCAATTTTCTCCTTGGCCGAGGTACTGTTTATCTCTTGGATGATTGACCAAGGTTCAACAATAAACAGCGGGGGCGGCAATACATCGGCCAGCAAATCTTTTCCCTGTACGATGCGCTGATAAACAGGGCCGTTGACCTTGTAGGTTTCGATGGCATCCAGTGCTGCCCACGACACTAAAAGAAGTAGCAGAAGCACGACACCAAAACCCAGTCCAAGCTTTGATCCAAGTTTTAAATTTTTCATTTTTATCAACCTCATACGTTGAAAAAGATACGATCCATTACACACATCTCAAGGAGATGTGATCCAGTATTGGGGTCCGGGAAAGAATATATTCGCCGGCGGGGTCCAGGGGCAAAGCCCCGAACCCCATCACACATCCCTCGGGATGGCGTCAAAAAGGGTATCGCACTATGCCCATGCTATTACACACAAGTATGATCCCATACCTATTCAAAACTGTTGCAGGGGTCCGGGGACCGTCACGGTCCCCGGCGGGGGTTTGGGGGCAGAGCCCCCAAGGTGTTG
>JAMOAX010000006.1:0-43659 GCA_039908555.1 Magnetococcus sp. DMHC-8 | reverse complement strand
CCCATGGGCACTAAAAACTGCACATTCCAAGATGGGTGCGGTATAGCTGAAGGAAGCAAAGAATGCGTGTCCTGCTGATCAGGCCGCCGGCCGCCGACCCGACCCAAACCTCGCTGGCGGTTCCGGCGCTGGCCGCCTGCTGCCGTTCGGCTGGCATCGACACCGACGTACTCGACTTGGCCGTGGACTCGTTCGACGACATGACGACGTCCGCCTTCCTGGCCGAGGCGTTGAGGCGTATCCGCAGGCGTTTGGCCTTGGGCAGGGCCAGCGACGATTTCGTCGCCGAGGCCCGGGTCGCGCTCGCCATGGGCCGGTTCGTCGGTGAGCGGGTCGAGTCGGCCAAGGCCGACCTCAAACGCGACGCCACCTTCTACGACTTTGCCGCCTACAAGAACGCGCTGTATGCCGTCCACAATGCCATGCGCATCATCGCTGCCGCCCATTTTCCCACCGTGATCGATGTCGGCGAATACCACCTGCGCCAACCACACACCGTGGCCGCAGTACGCCGCCATGTCGTCGACACCGACTCCAATGTCTATCTCGATTACGTGCGCGCCCGCACATTGCCCCGTCTGCGCGCTGCGGGTGCCGATCTGATCGGCATCTCGGTAACCTACCGCTCCCAGTTGCTGCCGACCCTCACCCTTCTGCACCAGTTGGCCACCCAGTCCTGGGCGCCGCCGGTGTTGCTGGGCGGTGCCTTTTTGACCACCCTCGGCCGCCGGTTGGCGGCGATGCACGACCTGCTGCCCGGCGTGGGCGGCGTGGTCATGTTCGAGGGCGAATCGGCGCTGCTCGAAGTGGTCGCCCGCACCGCTGCCGGGCGCGGGTGGGAGGGCATTCCCAACCTGGTCACCATCGAGGATCTGGCAGGCGGCCAGTGGGTCGAGAGCCCCACCCACGTCGAGGATTTTGCCAGCCTGCCGCCCCCCGACTTCACTGGCCTGCCGTTCGACAAGTACCTGACGCCCGAGCCGGTGCTGCCGCTGCAGTCGGTACGCGGTTGTTACTGGGGCAAGTGCAGTTTTTGCGCGGTGTCCCGCGCCACCTCGGGGCGGTTCCGGTCCCGTTCATCCGCAGAGATGATCAGCGACATGGATGCACTGGGCCACCGCCATGGCTGCCGCCACTATTATATTTGCGACGACGCCACCCCGCCCAGGACACTGGCTGGCCTGGCCCAGACCATCCGCGACCAGGGTCTCCCCTGGCGCTGGTCGACCGAAGTGCGGTTCGAACGGCTGTTGTCGCCCGAATTTTGCCGCACCCTGGCCGAGGGCGGCTGCGTCCATTTGCTGTTCGGGTTCGAAAGTTCGGTGCAACGGGTGCTCGACGCCATGCACAAGGGCACCGACACCGACACCGTGCGGACGATCCTCAAGTCGTGCCGTGACGCCAACATTTGTGTCAACTTGCAAGCGTTTCTGGGTTTTCCTGGCGAGACTGTCGTCGAGGCGGAACGGACGGTGGGGTTTTTCGCCGACAACCGTGACCTGTTCACCTCGCTGGCGCTGGGGAGTTTCTCGGCGGTGGTGGGCTCGGGAGTGGTCCGCGACCCTGCCCGTTTCGGCGTCGGACTGTCGAACGAGCAGGAGGGCGACGACGCCATGCTCGAGACCTGGGTAGGCTACCGCACCGCCGACGGCCTGTCGCCTGAGCAGGCCAGGGAGCTGGCCGACCGGTTGCTGGCGCGGTTGATCGGCGGCGACTTGAGCGGACCCGGTCTGCTGTACGGCAGCAGCGGCGCCCACGGCCAGCTGTACGCCGAACGCCTGGGACGCCAGCAGGTCGACGCCCTCAGCGTCGACATCCGGCGCTGGATCTGGGACATGGCCGGCCAGCGCTTTCGCGCCGCCCGACTGGTGACCGCCCGGCGTCTGGGAGATGACCATGCACTGTTGTGCGCCCCCGGTGGTATCACCTTTGAAGCTTCAGCGCCGGTGCTCAAGGCTTTTCGGCTGTTCCGTCGCCGCGGCCTGACCCTGCCCGATGCCGCCATCCAGGCGCTTCCAGAGAGTGTCGGCGAGGAGATGTTGGCCGAAGTGATGGCGGCGCTGGTGCGGCTGACCCGTCTGTGCCTGCTGGAACCGGTGGGTTCGACCTGACTCGTCACACCAGCACACCGGGTTGACGCACCATGACCAGGGACGATTGCTGCGCATGGCGGGGCGATCCCGGCGATGCCTCGGGGAGAGTCCCGGTGAAACCGCTTGCACGCACGCGTGATCACACATGGCACACTCTTCCTGTCCTGAGTCGGGAAGGGTTCTGCCCTATTTTTTCTTGTTCAAAAACTCAAAAACCCACCAGGTGATCACGGCAACACAAAAAGTGATCGCAACATAAGCAATATTTTCCATTGTTCTCCCGGTATAGTAATGTTGTCGTCTTGGGAGACGCTCTGGCTGTCCGGCGCCAAGTGTTTTCCGGTCACTCCCGCCAGAATCGGTACGAAAACAGCATCAGAATGGTAAATATCTCCAGTCTGCCCACAATCATCAGGGAAGCCAGAATGATTTTGCCAAAATCCGGGACATGTGCAAAATTGTCCATGGCGCCGACGGTATTGAACCCAGGTCCGACATTGGCCCAGGCTGTGAGGGAGGCCCCCATGGAGGAGAGCAGATCCATCCCCATGGCATTCAGGAGCATGCCACCGAACAGGACATAGCCCAGGGCCAGGATGAACAGTGCCACCGCATTTTCCAGAATTTCTCTGGGGATGGGCTGACGATCCATCTTTTGCACGATCACCCGATTGGGTTGCAACAGGCGGGCTGTGACACTGGGGATGGTTTTCAGGAGTACGATCACCCGCATCACCTTGATACCACCCCCAGTGGAACCGGACATGCCGCCGATGATCATGGTCAAGCCAAGCAGCAACTGCAGAATGGCGGGCCACTGTTCCCAGTCCGTGCTGGCAAAACCGGTCGTCGTCATGATACTGACCACCTGAAACAGGGCATGACGGATAATCTCTGCCGGATTCCAGTCGCTCCAACGCCACAGCACGGCGACGATGAACAGGGTGAAGAACAGAATGATCGTCAGATAACCAATAAACTCCTCATACGTGAAGGCCCGCCAATCCCGCAGGACGATGAACCGGTAGTGGATCAAGAAATTGGCACCCCCGGCCATCATGATCACAATGGCCCACCACTGGGCGGCGGGAGAATAGAAGGAGAGGCTGGCGTTCTTGGTGGAAAAACCGCCGGTTGCCACCGCTGCGAAGGAATGATTGACCCCCTCCAGCCAGGTCATGCCGCACAGAACAAACCCAACGATGCCCACCACGCTGATCAGGCAGTAGATTCCCCACAGGGCGCGTGCGGTGGAGACCAGACGGGGGGTGATACGATCCTTGGTGGGACCTGGCACTTCGGCCTTCATCAGCTGGGTTCCCCCCACACCCAGAAAGGGTAAAACGGCAATGGCCATCAGCAGCATGCCCATGCCTCCCAACCAGTGGGTGATGCTGCGCCACAGCAGAATGCTTTGCGGCCACACCTCGATATCCGTCATGGCCGAGGAACCCGTTGTGGTAAACCCGGAGGCAGCCTCGAAAAAGGCCGACGGCCAATCCATTCCACCATGGAAAACGTAGGGCAGGCCGCCAAAAAAGGCGGCCAGAAACCAGCCGAGACTGGTGACCAGGAAGCCGTCTCTGGGTTCCATGTCCGGATTGGCCTGGCGGGTCCACCACAACACCGGTCCGCAGACAGACAAGGCAACCAGGATGGATTGGAGCAGGGGTGCGGGGTCTTCGCCCAGTCCGAGGGCAAGCAATACCGGGAAAAATTGAAAAACGGTCACCAGGAGGATCAGCAGCCCCAGAATGCGCAGGTCAAGAATCGGGTTCATCGGCCACTCAAAAACTCGTCAACACGTTGAAAGTAACCAGGAAAGGTGATGAGCAACACGAGATCGCCAGGCTGCAGGGTCATGCTGCCGGTTGGGATCAGAATCTGGCCCTGTTTGATGGCCGCCGCGACAATCAACGTTCTGGGCAGGCCGATCTCCCTGAGTGGTTTGCCGACCATGCGGGAATTGGCCTGGATCTCCACGAGCAGGGCATCCAGCCTGCCGTGCAGCATAGTGGCGGAGTCCAGCACTTTCCCTGTACTGAGAAAACGCAGGACCTTGCCCACCGAGGCCTGCTTGGGGCTGACCACAGCATCGATCCCCAGAGAGTGCGCCATGACGACATAGGCCTCGTTGTCCATCATGGCGATGGTCCGCAAGGCACCGTATTGACGTGCCAGCAAACACAGCACCAGATTGACCTCCTGCTGGCCAGTCATGGCGATAAAGGTGGAGGTTCCCTGGGATACTTTTCGTATTGTCCCGGGATCGGTGGCGTCACAGTGCAATACCGTGACGTTGTCCAGGGCAGCGGCCAGCTCCTGACACCGATCCAAAGAGCGTTCCAGCAGCAACACGGGCACTCTGCCTTGTTCCAGTCGGGTGGCAATCTGGCCTCCCTTCCATCCACCGCCGGCGATGACAATCTTGCGGTGTTCCACAGTGGGCATGCCCAACAGGGCAATAATTTTTGACAACTCGGTCTTGCTGCCCGTGCTGACATAGACCCGGTCTGCGGCATTCAGGACGGTCTGACCGTTGGGAATGTTGACCTGACCACCCCGATCCAATGCAACGATCAACACACCCAGATCGGCCAGTTCCCGAATGGTGTGCAGGGGTCGGCCAACGAGTACACTGTCCGCACCCAACCGAAAGCCGGCTACACTGATTGCGCCATGCTCGAAGGGTACCACCTCAAACGACTGATCGACCAGCAGAAGATCCTGAACCATTTCGACAGCCGCGTGGTCCGGACTGAAAAAGGTGACCCCTCCGATCTTGTTGGTTTCTGTAATGGCTGGATTGTCCAAAAACTGTTTCTTGCAGACCCGGGCGATGATGCGGGCAGACGGATTGATGGCTTGCGCCACCAGGGTGATGATAATGTTGGTTTCGTCGGAGTTGGTAACGGCCAGGACCAGACCAGCCCTTTCCAACCCGACGCCCCGCAAAAAGGCGCCGTCGGTCGTGTCACCGTGCAGGGCTTGCAGGTCCATGCTCTCCTGCAATTGCCTGATGACCGCAGCATTGTTGTCCACGACCACGACGTTGTGCCCTTCTCCGGACAGATACCGGGCCAGGGAGATGCCGACCACGCCGGCACCCACAATGATGATTTCCATGGGGTCTTTCCAGAATCGACAGGGTTCATGTACAGGCAACGGTACAGTTGCCGTTCCAATCAGCGGCCTGATGCGTATTCAACAACCGGTGCGCCCCCGGAACGGACCGTTTTCCGCAGCAACAGGCAGGCGGGCATCGCGTGTGGCCGTGCGTCCATCGGCACGGCCACACCGATCAATACGGCCCACTCAGCAACGGCGACTTAATTTTTGTCACGGGACAGACACTGCATCAATTCCGATAAGACCTCCCCCCAATGGGACGTACCGACGGCCACTACCGGGAACACGGGGGGCGCTGCCCCGATGCCCTGGTCCGTCGCCTGGCGCACGGGCGGAACAGCCTCGTGCAGCCGGTCACCGGTCAACGTTGCCAGACCGGCGGTACGCTCGACAACACAGTGCAGAGTACTCATACGTGTGACTCCTTGAACCGAAATGATCCCTGTTCCGGGCAGGCCGGAACACCGCACCCCAACCCGATCAACAACGGCCATCTCCGCGCCGGCAAGACACGGGGTTGGCCAGGACGGGCCGCCCTATCACGCACGGATATCATGACATACGTATATATTATAATGTTTCATCTGTTTGATATTCGATCAACTATGCTTGATAGTCTTGCAGACAATTACATCGATGTCAAGAAATTTTTATAACAGGATGCGCGCCAAGCCGGACCGGGATCGGATCTCCGATCAATCTTGACTGTCCCGGGTGGTGTGGGAAGTGCCGGGCAATCAATGCCCGGTTGCCGTCAGATGGAGGGCAAGACCGCCTGCCTCTTTTAATTCCGGGAGTCCCGCATGCGGTAACCGACGCCCATTTCCGTCATGAGCAGTTGTGGGTGGGAAGGGTCCAACTCCAGTTTGCGACGCAACTGGGCCATGAAGACCCGCAGGGTATGGGTACGTTCCGCATGGTTTGGGCCCCACACCTCTTGCAAAATCTGCCGATGGGTCAGCACGCGACCGGCATTGCTGGCCAGGTAATAGAGCAGACGGTATTCAATGGGCGTCAGCACCAGAGGCTGCCCGTTCATGCGGACCTCCTGGCGCATGGGATTCAAACGCAGCGGGCCAACCTCCAGTGCCGTCTCCGGATACGTACTGGTCTTGAGCAGATGGGCGTGACGCAAGGCGACCCGGATACGGGCCATCAGTTCGTGGACCCCGAACGGCTTGGTCAGATAGTCATCTGCTCCTGCGTCCAAGGCGGCCACCCGGTCATCCTCCTGACCACGGGCAGAAATAATGATGATCGGAATATGGCTCCATTCTCTTACTTCTCGCGTGAAATCAATACCATCACCATCAGGCAACCCCAAATCCAACAGCACGAGCTCGGTGGGGTGGGAGGTGATCGCCAGACGGGCTTCCTGCAGACTGATCGCCTCCGTCACCTGAAATGCCCGGGCGGTCAGGGCGGTACGCAGGAAACGCCGCATCTGCAGTTCATCTTCCACCAGCAGAACGGGGGTGCCAGGGTTGTTCATTGCGGGATCTCCCGGGTGAGCGCTGGTGATTGGAGATGCGTGGCTGTTGGTGGTTGTGTGTCCAGGTCGCACCCTGGGGTTTTGTGTTGCTGTTGATTGTCGGAAAACGGTCGAAGCCGGTTTCCCGCCATGCCGGTTTACTCTACCAGACGGAACTACGTGCTGTAAAACGAAAAAACCCTGTCAGGATCCCGTCTGACGGCCTGTTCCATGGCTGCCAGGGCTTGTGACGCAAACATCTTCAAATATCTGCTTGACAGTATATCTGCGTTATCGTATATTCATCATAACAGATGCAACCCTCTGGCATCGGTGCATATAGTTTCTCACGACTCGAACACAGGATGCGTATGTTGACTCCCGAAATCCTCATGAAATCCCTGGTGGACGAAACCCGACTGCGATGCGTCATGCTGCTGGTGGCAGAAAAAGAGTTGTGTGTTTGCGAGTTTGGTTACGCCCTGGGCGAGGCGCAGCCGAAAATTTCCCGTCATCTGGGAATGCTGCGCGAACACCATGTCGCGCAAGACCGACGGGCCGGGCAGTGGGTGTATTACAGTCTCCACCCGGCGTTGCCGCCCTGGGCCGTGAGCATGATCCAGGCCATGGCCCAGGGTCTGGAAGGGTCCGAAATTTACGCAGGCGACCGGGAACGATTGCTGAGCATGCCGGGGCGACCCGGGCGATGCCCCGGGGGCAGTCCCGGCGGGACCGCCTGCCTCGAAGCATGAATAACACCGGGAATATGGGGACGTCTGGCAGACAATACGGTGTTTGGCCGGTGGAGAGTCGCTCCGCAAGCGACATGGTGGTTGCGGCAAGAGAGGGGATTGTCCTGACAGTCACGAGGAGGTTGCATGTCTGAGCTGCCCTGCAATGTATTGTTTCTCTGCACGCACAATTCGGCGCGCAGTATCATGGCCGAAGCCCTCTTGAACCACTGGGCGCAGGGCCGGGTGCGGGCCTTCAGCGCCGGCAGCCACCCGCGCGGGGATGTGCATCCTCTGGCGTTGCAGGCATTGCAGATGCGGGGAGTGCCCGTTGATGGCCTGCGCAGCAAAGGGTGGGATGAATTCGCCACCCCCGGTGCTCCCTGCCTGTCCGTGGTCATCACGGTGTGCGATAGTGCGGCGGGGGAAATGTGTCCCATTTGGCCAGGCGGTCCGATCAAATCCCACTGGGGCGTGGCAGAGCCCGGGAGACTGGCCGTTGGCCAAACCCGTGAGGAGGCCCTGGGCGCCTTTGCTGCTGCCCTGGACAAGCTGGAACGTCGCATCCGTGATTTCTTGACACTGCCTCTGGACAGCATGGATGCGGCATCCTTGAAGGAAGCGCTGGACGGCATCGGGCATCGGCATGGAATGGATCAAGAGGAACCGGCATGAGCGGTCAATGTGAGACAACTGCCCGTCAAAGCGCGGGCGCGGCGCTGGGATTTTTTGAACGCCACCTCTCCCTGTGGGTGGCGTTGTGCATCGGTGTTGGCATCACGCTGGGCAATGCCCTGCCTGCGCCTTTTCATGCCGTCGGCAGAATGGAAGTCGCCCAGGTCAATCTGCCCGTCGCCCTGCTCATCTGGCTGATGATCATTCCCATGCTGCTCAAAATTGACTTCGGAGCCCTTGCCCAGGTGCGGGCACACTGGAAAGGCATCGGGGTCACCCTGTTCATCAACTGGGGAGTCAAACCCTTTTCCATGGCCCTGCTGGGTTGGCTCTTTGTCCGCCACCTGTTTCAGACATGGTTGCCGCCCGATCAGCTCGACTCCTACGTGGCCGGTTTGATCATCCTGGCGGCGGCCCCCTGTACCGCCATGGTCTTTGTCTGGAGCCAGCTTTGCGATGGGGAGCCCCATTTCACCCTGAGCCAGGTGGCCCTCAATGACCTGATCATGATCGTGGCCTTTGCGCCCATTGTCGGCCTGCTGTTGGGATTGTCCCGGATCACCGTGCCATGGGCGACGTTGTTCCTGTCCGTGGTGCTGTTCATCGTCGTGCCGGTGCTCGTGGCCCAGATCTGGCGGTCACGCCTGTTGTCCACCGGCGGTCAGCCGGCACTGGAGGCGGTGCTGGCCAGGTTGCATCCCTTCTCCCTGGCTGCTTTGCTGACCACACTGGTGCTGCTCTTCGGCTTTCAGGGCAAGCAAATTCTGGCTCAACCGCTGGTGATTGTGCTGCTGGCCGTACCCATCCTGATCCAGGTCTATTTCAATGCCGGTCTGGCCTATTGGCTCTCCCGACGGTTCCAGGTTGCGCATTGCGTGGCGGCTCCCTCGGCCTTGATCGGCGCCAGCAATTTTTTTGAGTTGGCCGTTGCCACAGCCATTGGGTTGTTTGGCTTCGAGTCCGGGGCCGCCTTGGCCACAGTCGTCGGCGTACTGGTGGAAGTACCCGTGATGCTCTCGGTCGTGCACATCACCCGGCGCACCCGGTCATGGTACGAACAAAATTCTTGACTACAACAACACATCAACGAGAGAGAGAAACATGACAATTCGTGTCGGAATCAACGGTTTTGGACGCATGGGACGTTTGGGTTTGCGGGCAGCCTGGGGTCGACTGCCGGAGCTGGAGTTTGTGCACGTCAATGAAATTCTGGGGGATGCCGCCTGTGCGGCCCACTTGCTGAAGTATGATTCGGTGCATGGCAGGTGGGGACGCGACGTGGCGGCGGACGGCGCCAGCATTGTGGTGGACGGCCAACGGCTCGGCTACTCCATGGCCAGGACGCCGGCTGAAATCGACTGGCAGGCCCTGGGGGTCGATCTCGTCCTGGAATGCACCGGCAAATTCAAGACGGTCGCCGCGCTGCAACCCTATTTTGACCGCGGGGTGAAAAAAGTGGTGGTCTCCACCCCCGTGAAGGAGGCCGGGGTGCTCAACGTGGTGATGGGCATCAACGACCACCTCTACGATGCCGGCCAGCACCGGATCGTCACTTCCGCCTCCTGTACCACCAACTGCCTCTCCCCGGTGGTCAAGGTGATCCTGGAAAATCTGGGCATCCGGCATGCCACCATGACCACCATCCACGATATCACCAACACCCAGACCATCATCGACCTGGGCCACAAGGATTTGCGCCGCGCCCGTGCCAACAGTCTTTCCCTGATTCCCACCACCACCGGCTCGGCCCGCGCCATCATCGAGATTTTTCCCCAGCTCAAGGGTAGAATTGACGGCATCGCGGTACGGGTGCCACTGCTCAATGCCTCCCTGACCGATGTGGTGTTCGAGGTGGAGCGGCCCACCACGGTGGAGGAGGTCAACGGTCTCCTCCAATCGGCAGCAGACGGACCGCTGGCAGGCATCCTGGGATATGAGACCCTGCCCCTGGTTTCCATCGACTACAAGACTGATCCCCGTTCCGCCATCATCGATGCCCTGTCCACCATGGTCATCAACGGCACCCAGGTCAAAATTTTTGCCTGGTATGACAATGAATGGGGCTATGTCAACCGCATGGTGGAACTGGCGGCCAAGGTGGCCCGTTCTCTGTAGGGCGACGAACAAAAATGGATTCAACGCGGGAGGGGACGCGCCCCTCCCGCTCATCGCGAGGCGGTCATGGCAACGACGGACACACCTGCCCTGGGATTCCGGGTTTACGGTATCATCACCCTGGCCTATTGGGCCTTTACCCTCACCGATGGCGCCATCCACATGCTGGTGGTGCTGCATTTTCACAATCTGGGATTCAGCCCGATCTCTATCGCCTTTCTGTTTCTCTTCTATGAGATTTTTGGCATCATCACCAACGGCGTCGGCGGATGGATTGCCACCCGCATCGGCCTGAACCGGACCATGGTGATCGGTGGATTTTTGCAGGTCTTCGCCCTGGGCATGCTGGCCATGGACCCCGTCTGGCTGACCGTACCCTATGTCATGGTCGCCATGGCCCTGTCCGGCATTGCCAAGGACCTGAACAAGATGAGTGCCAAGGCGGGGGTCAAGCTGGTCACACCCCAGGGCGCCAATGCCGAGGGGAGACTTTTCAAGTGGGTGGCCATTCTCACCGGGTCCAAGAACACCCTCAAGGGGGCCGGTTTTTTCCTGGGTGCCCTGTTGCTCCAGTTGCTGGGTTTCCAGATCACCCTGACCAGTCTGGCCGGCAGTCTGTTCCTGGTCTATTTGTTGACCTGGTGGGCACTGCCCGCCGACATGGGAGTGGCCAAGAGCAAGGCGAAATTGTCCCAGATCTTTTCAAAAAACCGTGGAATCAATATTCTTTCCGCGGCCCGCTTTTTCCTGTTCGGTTCCCGCGATGTCTGGTTTGTGGTGGGACTGCCGGTCTTTCTGCAGGCAACCGTGGGTTGGAACCACGTGGAGGTTGGCAGTTTCCTGGCTTTGTGGGTCGTGTGTTATGGCTTTGTGCAGGCGGGTGTGCCGTTGCTGTTCCGGAGTCGTGCAGAGGGCAGACATCCCACCGGCGCCACCGCCCGCAACGCCGCCTTCCTGCTGGCGCTCTTTCCGGCCGGTATCGCCCTGGCACTGACCGGGGGGTATGACCCGGCACTCTCCCTGATGATCGGATTGGCGGCCTTCGGGGTGGTCTTCGCCGTCAACTCTTCCCTGCACTCTTATTTGATTCTTTCCTATTCGGACCATGACAAGGTCGCCATGAATGTCGGCTTTTACTACAGCGCCAACGCGGCCGGCCGGCTCACCGGCACCCTGCTGTCCGGGTGGGCCTATCAGACGCAGGGATTGATCGGCTGTCTGTGGTGGTCAACCGGCTTTGTACTGGCCGCTGCCCTGTTGTCCATCCTGCTGCCTGGACCAAACCAGGCCGCGCAGGCAACGGATTGAGTGGCTGCCCGGCACGTCAATCGGGGGGTGTCGCGCCCTGATCGTTTGACAACAGGTCTATGGGCAGGGGAGGCTGGGGCAACAGGATGAGAAAATCGGCGCCACCCCACTCGTTGGTCAGCACCTGGATGGTGCCATCGTGGATCTGCACCACCCCCTGGCAAATCGCCAGACCCAACCCGGAGCCGGGCACATCGACCCGCCCGCCGCGTACAAATTTTTCAAAAACATGCTGCGCCAGTGCAGGGGGAATACCCGGCCCCTGATCACTCAACCGGATGGCCAGCTGCGCCTCCGTGGCGGTGACCGTCCAGACGACAGGGGTGCCCTCCGGGGTGTATTTGAGCGCATTGTCAAGCAGATTGACCAGTACCTGGACAAAAAACACAGGGTCCACGTGGACCATGGGGATTGATTCGCAGGTCTGCACCGTGATTTTTCGTCCCTGCAACCGATCTTCCAGGCGATCCATGGCCGATCCCGCCAACTCCTCGAACGGAATCCATTCACGACGCAGATGACACTCCCCGGATTCCAACCGCACCATGTCCAGCAGATTGGTGATCAACCGTTCCATGCGGGTCGCTTCGGTGCAAATGGCCTCCAGCATCTCCTGTCGCTGGGCACCGTTGAGGGTCTCTCCGTCGTCCAGCAATGTTGTGCCGGCACCCATGATGGCCGCCAGGGGGGTGCGCAGATCGTGCGAGGCCATGCTCAGCAAGGTGCCGCGCAACTCTTCCGCTTTGGCACGGATGGCGGCGGCCTTGGCTGCTTCGCTCAGTCTGGCCCGATCCATGGCCAGGCTGGCCTGGTGGGCAAATGCCTCCAGAAAAAAACTGCGGCCCGTCTGGTGAGGAACCGGTGTGGTAATCCGCAATGCCAGCACACCCAGCGCACGGGAGGTCGCTATGGGCAGACAGGTGATTCCCACCTCCGGCAACGTGAAAATTTCCGGCCTGGCCGAGTGTCTTTCATGACAACTGTCACGCATCAGACGCAAGACGTGCTCTGCCGGTTGAAAAGAGTCGGGAGAGGCCGCGGCGATGGTCAGCCCCCCTCGGCCATCTTCCAGACACAGCACCGACTCGCCGCCGAACAACCGGGCCGCATGACGGGTGATGATGCCGGCCACCTGTTCATCATCCAGATTGGTCATGACATCCCGGCCCAGACGGTGCAAGGCATCAGTTTGCCGTTCCCGTTCCCGGGCCTCCTGTTCCTGCTGGCGGATGCGCGTCATCAGACTGCTGATCACGATGCCCACCACAAACAGGATCGTGAAGGTCAGTATGTACTGCGAATCGGAGACCATGAACGTGAGATAGGGATGGACAAAGAAAAAGTCGTACGCGGCCACGGAAAAAGCGGAAGTGGCCAAAGATGGCCCTCTGCCAAAATGAAAGGCAACCGCCATGATGGGCAACAGATAGAGCATGACCAGATCCGGTGGCGTCAAATACGCACGACCCAGAAAGACCAGCAAGGTCGTAATCGCCACGGACAGAAACCCGGCCCCATACCCCTTCCAGGAGAAGGGTGCGGTGCCGGGCGTGGCAATCCTCTCGGGCGGCATCTCCCCCTGAGCTGCCATGAACTGTACCGCCGTGTCATGCTTGTTGTGCACCAGCCCGTTCTCCCGTTGTCAGCGCAGGTGTTCCTCCATTTCTCGCGCCATTTCCCGACTCCATTCCCACAACAAACCACTCATCCTGGCTGCCAACCCTTCATAGTCCGTCGCCTGGACCGGGCCAGCGGCAAACTGGGACTGCCGCACCAATACCAGCTTGCCTGTGCGTCCCTCCACCAAACGCCAACGCACCTTGAGCACCACCTGACCGTCCGCGCCCCGCTCAAACTGGGTGACCTGGGCAGCCAGACGCAACGTCAACCGCTCCTGCGGCAATGCCGTCGGCGTGGCCAACCGATCCGTTCCCAACACAATTGACAGATTTTCCAGCAGGACACGGGAAATGTTTTCCCGCAGCGTGTCTCCCCACTGATCGTATTGCGCCAACTGCAAATGATTTTCACTGTTGCGCGTGACAATCTGCGTACGATTCAAATACGGCGGAATGTCCACCGGTTCCAACACCAGCAACGCCTTTTCCGCACCCGCCCGGACCGGCGCCACCCCTTCCGGCGCTGCCGGCGTCAGCAAATAATACCGAACCGGCGGCGAACTGCCCGCACAGGCCATGCACACCACCAGTGGCAACAGGATGGCAATCCGCTTGATCATACGCCTCGGTCCTCCTCTCCATGCCGGCATTGCGGGTCCAGGGGGGTCACCCCCCTGGCGGGTCCAGGGCAGCGCCCTGGGGTTTTGCTGTTGCTATTGATTTTAATAAAAAGCCGAAGCCGGTTTTGCTTCGGCGTCCTCAGCATGCGCCGCAGGCAGACCTGGCGGGAAGAGCCGCAGCCGCTCTTTGCTGCGGCATCCTCGGCATGCAACCCAGGCTGACTGGCGGGATTGGGCGCTCTGCCGAATAAAACGATGGTCAAGGCCCGGCAACCACCGGATCAGCGCCGGCCCTCCTTGCCAAACAGCAAGGATTCCGGTTTGGTCTCCATCATTTCCAGAAAGGAGCGAATGGCACGGGCCGTGGCAGACAACTCCCGGGTCACCTCCAGCATCTGGTAATGCAATGGCGCGTTGGGGTTGATCATGCCTTCCACACCCGCCAGGGTGCGTTCGGTCTGGGCCAGGGCCTTCTGGGCCGCTTCGGTCGTTCCGCTCACCTGCTCCCCCAATGACACCGGCTGTCCGTTCAACTGGGTCAGCAGGATGCCCAACTGCACCGTCACCCCCTTGAGTGCCCGGACGGTCTCCAGCAACTCGGGTGCATTGACCGTCCGATTGGCCCCCTTGAGCGTCCCGCGCAACTCCTCTGCCATCTCACTGAGGGGCATGGATTGCAACGTCTTGAGCAACTGGGAGATGGAGCCGGTGATCTCGCCAATGGAGCCCGACATGGTCGGCATCTCCGGAAATTTGCCAGGCTCTCCGCTGCGCCGCAATGGCACCTCCGGATGAATGTCCAACTCCACAAAACGCTGTCCGGTCAGATAACTGCTGGTTTGCAACTGCGCGCGTAGGCCGCGCTGCACCAAAGCCTCCATCAAATCATAGGCCGCCTCATCTGCTTCTTCCCCCCCCCCATGCTCCACCGACAGGGCATCCACCCGTTCCGGTTCGATCTGCACCAGGACCGGAATCCGGAAGGTCGTGTTCTGGGCATCATACTCCATGCCGATCTCCGTTACCTTGCCCACCTTGATGCCCCGGAACTCGACCGGCGCACCCACACTCAGCCCTCGCACCGATTCATTGAAATACAACACAAAGATGATGCGCTTGGTGTAGGCCTGTTCGGAGATGGCGGTCTGGTCATTGTACAACCAGAAAGTGTGATTGTTTTGCACCACCGCAGCGTCCCGCAGGGTATCCGGGGTGTCGAAGGCCACCCCGCCCGCCAGCAGGGATTGCAACGAATCGGCCTTGACCTTGATCCCCTCGGCGCTGATGGACAAATCCACCCCGCTGATCCGCCAGAACCGGGTGTTTTCCTGCACCAGCTCATGGTAGGGCGCCCGGACAAACAGGTGGATGTAGACGCTTTTCTTGTTGGGAGCCAGGGTGTAACCCAACACCTCGCCCGCCGGAATATCCCGGTAGTAGAGGGGCGAGCCGGTATCCAGCGAACCGAGGGACTCGGTTTGCAGGATGTATTTGCCGCCCGGCGCATCCATGCGCACCACCGGCGGCACCTCCAGTCCTTTGAACTCCCGGGCGGATGGACCCGGACCCGGCTCGATTTCAATATGGGCGCCGGACACCAGGGTGTCCAGTCCGGAGACGCCCCGCAAGCTCATGCGGGGTCGCACCACCCAGAATTTGCTCTCTTCCCGCAGATAAGGCTCGGCAGCCCGCTGCATGCGCACAGCGACCAGCACCCCGGACAGATCCTCCTTGAGCCGCACGGCCTCCACCTGTCCCACCTCCACCGCCTTGTAGGTGACCCGGGTCTTGCCCGCCACCACCCCCTCTGCCGTTTTGAAATGGATCTGGATATCCGGTCCTGTCTCGATCAGGGTTTTGTAGGCCAACCAGACACCAATCGACAGGGCCAGCAATGGCAGCAGCCAGATCAGTGGCATTCCCCGGGCGGGCTGGGCCAGTGCCATGGGCAATGCCTCATGGCCGACCGCAGGCGGGTCGGGCCGGAGGGGCGACCCTGCCGGGTCACCGGGCGCTACCCGACCGGGCAGGCCGGAAGAGGGGATATCGTCAAGCGGCGTGTTCATGGGGTTTCTCCATCGCATCCCACATCAGGCGTGGATCAAAACTTTTCGTGGCCAGCATGGTGAAGACCACCACCAGGCCGAAAAAGGTGGCCCCCTGGCCCGGTTCAATGGTGGACAGGGTGCCCAGTTGGACCAGGGCCGTCAGGATGGCCAGCAGGAAAATATCCACCATGGACCAGTGGCCAAACAGCTCGATCACCCGGTAGAGCGACGTGCGCTCCCCGGGACGCCAGCGGCAGCGATAATGCACCGACACCAGCAGGAAGGTCAGCACCCCCAGTTTCATCAACGGGACGACCATGCTGGCGAAAAAGATGAGCGTGGCCAGGGGCCACAAGCCGCTCTGCAGCAGATGCTGGATGCCGCTCAGGATGGTATCGGGTTCCCCCTGGCCAAAACGGATGACGGTCATGATGGGCAGCAGATTGGCTGGCAGGTACAGCAGGGCGGCCGTCAGCAGCAATGCCCAGGTGCGGGCCAGACTGGCCGGCTTGCGCGGGTGCACCCGACTGCCGCAGCGGGGACAGCGCCATGATTCACCGGGCCCATCCGGGCGATGGCACAACCGGGTGCAGGTGTGACAGCGCAGCAAGCCGCTGCGCAGGGCAGTGGATCGGAGCGGAGCTGCCCGGGGTGGCAACGGGGCAGGCTGCGGGACCGGATCGACCACAGCCGCTGCCAGAATGCGTTGCCGGGCGCGGGCGTCAAACGACAGGTGGGCGGCAATGGTGGTCAGCAACAGGCCGACAAAGGCATACAGCGCGATGCCCGGCGTCACCGTGGCCAGGTCGCGCAACTTGACGATGGCCACCATGAGTCCAAGGGTATAGATGCCGATCATGCTCCAGGGAGTCAGGGCGGTGACGGCCCGGAAAATGACTGTCGTCCCCCGCGGGAAGGGAGACCGTCGTGGCCAGGGCAGCAGCAGCCAGCTCATCCCCGACAGCACCAGCAACGGGAACAGCAGGCTGGTACACAACACCAGCAGTGCCAGCAGCCAGAATCCCTCGGCAAACAGGGCCGTCACCCCGGTCCACAGGGTGCTCTCCTGCAGGCGTCCTCCCAGTTCCAGGGTCAACAGCGGTTGCGTATTGGCCATGACCAGCAGCAGCAGCCCGGTCAGGGCCAGCGCCAGCGCCCGGTCCGCGCCCGTCCGGCGACTGCGGTACAGTATCGTGCCGCAGCGACTGCACAAGGCCGACTGCCCGGACGGCAACCGATGCACCCGGTGCAGGGCGTCACAGTGGGGACAGGCCGACAGATGGCGGAAAAGGGGCATGGTGGACAGGGTGGTCACTGGAAAATGTCGGGTAGCGGGATGCATCCGCCCTGCACAACGGGCAACAACTGGGATATAATGACGACAACATGCCACCCTTTCAAGTGTTGCACTGTCACAAACGGCGGCATGTCATCCTGAAGCACATATCCATCGAATGGAGAACATGGCATGATGGTCACACAATGGCGTCGCATGGACCTGCCCGGTCTGGTCGGACGGGGGTGGCGGCAACTGGGTGCGGTCCTGGCGGTATGCGGTTTGGTGGTGCTGGGGGGGCCGTCCGGCCCGGCCCTGGCCGCCCAGGAGTTGGATATGCTGCTGAATACGGCAGACGGCAAAACCTTGCGGCTGACCGATCTGCGGGGCAAGGTGGTCCTGGTCAATTTCTGGGCCACCTGGTGTCCTCCCTGTCTGGAAGAGATTCCGGAGCTGGTGCGTTTTCAGGCCCGGTATGCCGACAAGGGGGTCGTGGTGGTCGGGGTCGACTACATGGATCAGGCCAGCCACGAGCAATTGCTGCGCTTTATCGCTCAGCATCGGATCAACTATCCTATCGTCCACGGCGATGCGGGCAAATTGGGACAACTGGCCACCGCCCTGGGCGGGGTGTTTGGTCTGCCGGTCACCAAACTGCTGGACCGGCAAGGTCGCCTGGTCTCCACGCAGATGGGCGGGGTGACTGAAAAGGGTTTGCGGGAGTTGGTCGAACCGTTCCTGGCCGCCACTGCGGTGAGCCAGTGAGTGCCATACAGAAAAAAGGCTGCCCATGACGACCGATCTGCTGCTGGTCTGGACCACCTTGCCGGACGAAACCGTGGCGGCCGAGCTGGCCGCCACCCTGGTGGATGAACAATTGGCCGCCTGTGTGCATCTGCTCCCCGGCGGACGCTCCGTCTATCGCTGGCAGGGCACGATCCACCGGGATGCGGAGTGGACCCTGTTGATCAAGACGAGACACAGCCTGTACCCGGTACTGGAGGCCCGCTTGTTGACACTGCATCCCTACGAACTCCCTGAAATCGTGGCCACCCCTGTCGACCAGAGCCTGCCGGCCTATCGGGAGTGGGTGTGGGCCGTGACCAGAGACCCTCCCCCCTTGAAGGAATAGGCGAATGGAAAATGTCACGGTGGCCACCGCGTTGCTGGCCGGGCTGCTCTCCTTTGTGTCGCCCTGTGTGCTGCCGCTGGTGCCCGCCTATATCAGCTTCATGACGGGGGTATCGGTCACCGGCATGCGCGCTGGTCAGGAGGGTGGGCTCAGTTGGCGGATCGGTTTGCACAGTCTTGCTTTTGTGTTGGGTTTTTCCACGGTCTTCATCGCCCTGGGCGCCTCGGCCACCCTGCTCAGTCGCTTGCTCCTGCAGCATATGCAACTGCTCGCCCAGGTGGGGGGCGGTCTGATCGTGGTGTTCGGACTGCACTACATGGGCCTGTTCCGGATCGATCTGCTCAACCGGGAGGCCCGTTTCAATCCGCAACAAAAGCCGCCCGGCCTGCTGGGGGCCTATCTGATTGGCCTGGCTTTTGCGTTCGGCTGGACACCCTGTGTCGGTCCCATCCTGGCGGGCATCCTGGCCATTGCCGGCACCCAGGAGAGCGTGCAACAGGGTATCGTGCTGCTGGCGGTCTATTCGGCGGGACTGGGCGTGCCGTTCCTGCTGGCCGGTCTGGCGATCAACCGTTTTTTTCAGTTTTTTACCCGCATCCGCAGCCACTTGCACCAGGTGGAGAGGGTTTCCGGCGGACTGCTGGTGATGGTGGGTTTGCTGATCATGTTCGGCAGTTTCAACCAGTTGTCCATCTGGCTGCTCCAGTGGTTTCCCTGGTTGGCCCAGGTGGGGTAAAGGGAGGATGCCAGGGAGATGACGACTTTTGCGGATCGCTTGATCGACCGGGCGCTGGCCTGCCATTCCCGCATCGTGGTGGGGCTGGACCCGGACGTGGCCCGCTTTCCCGTCGCGCTCCAGGCCCGGTTGCGTCAGCAACCGACCGAGGCCCAACTGACAGAGATCCTGGTCGATTTCAATCGGGTGGTGATTGAGGCGACCGCGACCGAGGTGGTGGCCTACAAACCCCAGGCCGCCTTCTATGAACAGTATGGCCTGGCCGGTCTGCAGGCGCTGCAACGCACCATCGCCCTGCTGCACGAACGGGGACTGCTGGTGATCATGGATGCCAAACGCAACGATGTCGCCCATACCGCCGGGGCCTATGCCACCGCCTGGCTGGCCCCTCGCCATCCCCTGTTCGGCACCCCCAATCCCTGGCAGGTGGATGCCATCACCCTCAACGGCTACCTGGGCAGCGACGGTATCCGCCCCTTCCAGGCGGTCAACGCCGAGGCCGGTCTGTTTGTGTTGGCCAAGACTTCGAATCCTTCCTCGGGCGAACTGCAGGACCTGCCCTTGTGGGCAGAGGGCAAACCGGGGGTGACCGTGGCAGAAAAGATGGCTGAGCTCGTTCATCAGTGGGGGGATGCCCGTCTGGGAAGGCAACAATTTGCCAATGTGGGAATGGTGGTGGGGGCGACCTATCCGGAGATGGCCCACCGATTGCGGCGCATTGCCCCCCATGCCCTGTTCCTGATGCCCGGGGTGGGTGCGCAGGGTGGTTCACTGGATGCTGTCGTCGCCGGTGCTGGCCCGCACGGTGTGGGTGCCTACGCGGCCTCGTCCCGCGGCCTGCTCTATCCGTTCCATCCGGACGAACTGTCGGATGATGGCTGGCCGGATCTGGTCACGGCGCGCGTGGCGGCCGCCACAGGACAGTTGCGACGGCTCATTCAGGAAAAACTGGCCACGGTCCGGGCTGGCTGACCGAGCCCACGGGGGAACTCTTCCTGATCGGGCAATCCGTCAGGCCCACTGAAAAATACATTGCATTTTCCGTTGAAAATTGTCATCCTACCGTGCGGGTGGCCGGATGCGGTTCGGAGGACGGGCGGCAGACGGGGGGTATTACAGACTTTACTGGTTGTTTGTTTTGCCCTTTCTGAATATTGCGGGGCCCGTGCGGGAGTATGCTGTCCAACGTTGGGTGTGGAGGGTGAGATGGCTGAGTTGGGTTTGCTGGGTCCGGCCGGAGCGTTCAAGGCCAACCTCCTTGACCTGCGTCAACAGCGTCAGGAGATCATCACCTCCAACGTGGCCAATGCGGACACGCCGGGTTACAAGGCGCGGCGTTTTGAGTTTGAAAATGTCCTGAAGGAGTCCCTGCCGCCCCGGGATGAGCTGCCCATGGCGCGCACCACCTCCCGGCATCTGCCCAAGGGGTATACCGGTCCGGTCACCGGCGAGGTGCAGGAGGTGGAGACGACCATTCCCAAGGGAGACGGCAATTCCGTCGATATGGAGCAGGAGATGGCCCAGCAGGCGGCCAACCAGCTCCTGTACAATTTTGCGGCCCAGTCGTTGAGCGGACAGATCGGGACCATGCGCATGATCATCAGCGGCAATGTGCAGTAACATTCTTTCGGGATTGATCAGGGGGTTGTGATGGATTTTTTGACCTCGTTTCGGGTGACGGCCTCCGCGTTGACGGCACAGCGGTTGCGGATGAATGTGACGGCGGAAAATGTGGCCAATGCGCAGACCACACGCACGGTGGAGGGTGGTCCGTACAAGCGCCGGGACCCTGTGTTTGCCGCCCAGCCGTTTGATGAAATGCTGAGCCGGGAGCAGATGGCCGGTTCCACCGGGGTGGCCGTCGAGCGTATCCATGTGGATGAACGGCCGCCGCGCCGTCAGTATGATCCCGGTCATCCCGATGCCAAGGCGGACGGCTACGTGGAGATGCCCAATATTGATACGGTCACGGAAATGGTCAACATGATGGCGGCCACGCATGCCTACGAGTCCAATGTCACCGTGCTGAACGCCTCCAAGGCCATGGCCTTGAAGGCATTGGAAATCGGTCGTTAAGAGGGGGGGGGATAGATGTCCATCCACGGGGTTGCCAACATTCCGTTGCCCAGCATGCTGCCAGTCTTGACCACCAGTGTGGTCGGCGAGGGCAAGGGCGCTGCCTGGGAGACCTTTTCCAGCATGCTGGCACAGCAGATCAAAGAGACTGATCGATTGCAGAAAGAGTCCAAGGAGTTGACCGAACGGGCCCTCCTGGGCAATGCCGGGGTGAGCATCCACGAAGCCCAGATTGCCAGTTCCGAGGCGGAGCTGCATTTGCGCCTGTTGCTGCAGGTGCGCAACAAGGCGTTGGAGGTGTACCACGAAATCATGACGATGCCGACGGGCTAAGTCTTGCCGGACCTGTTGTGGTGCCAGATCTCGTGTGCCATGATGAACCGTGGAAGGGTTTTCACCGGTGTGAATGCCGTGTATCCTGATGTCGTGACTATGGAAATGAAATACCATGGCTGAATCTCCTGCTGTCGTTCCGCAGACGCCCTCCAATCTGATTGATACTGCGGCCCGTGTTTTGTCGCAGTTGCCCCTGGGTGGACGCAACGGCCTCTTGTTGGCGATTGGTGCCACCATTCTGGCGCTTTCCGTCATGATCTGGTTTGCTACGCGCCCGTCCTACAAAATGCTGTTTTCCGGTCTGCCCCAGGAAGAGACGGGACGGATCATCGAACACCTGAACAAGATGAAGGTGCCCTACCAGATCGGGCCGGGCGGTACGTCGGTGGATGTCCCGGCGGACCGGGTATATGATTTGCGTCTGGAGATGGCCACCCAGGGTTTGCCCAAGCAGGGGACCGGCGTTGGTTTTGAGCTGTTTGACAAGAGCAGTCTGGTGGGGATGACTGATTTTGTGCAGCGCATGAACTATCAGCGTGCCCTGCAGGGTGAACTGGCCCGCACCATCGAGAGCGTCTCTGCCGTTCATACGGCCCGGGTGCACCTGGTTTTGCCCAAGCCCTCCCTGTTCGTGACCGAGGCGCGCCCGGCCACGGCCTCGGTCATCATGGAACTGTCCCATCCCCTGCAGCCCAAACAGGTGGAGGGGATTGTGCATCTGGTGGCGACGGCGGTGGAGGGGCTGGACGAGCATAATGTGACCTTGCTGGATGGCAAGGGCAATCTGATTGCCGGTGGTCGCACGGCCTCCAAGGACGGGCGCATGGGCGCGGACGAAACCCTGACCTTGCAGCAGCAGGTGGAAAAGGGGCTGGAGGATCGGGCCCAGGCCATGCTGGACAAGGTGATCGGGATCAGTCCCAGCGGGGTCAGCAAGAGCATCGTGCGGATTACCGCCGAGTTGGATCTTTCCCGCACCGAACGTCAGGAGGAAATTTTTGACCCGGCCGGTCAGGGGGGGGTGCCGCGCAGCGAGCAGTCTGTCAATGAGAACAGCCGGGGTGATTTTGGCGTGGGCGGCACGCCGGGGGTTCGCACCAACGATGCCAACGATACGGCCAAGACCGGCGCCGGCGGTTCCACCCAGGCACGCAACACCGAACGGGACACCATCAACTATGAAATTTCCAAAACCATCAACAAGACCCTCCTGCCGGTAGGCACCATCAAGCGCCTCTCTGTGGCCGTCCTGGTGGACACCCCCGAAGAGAGTCCCACCGGCGACAAGACCGGCAACAAGAAGCGTTCCGAAGAGGAGATGAACCGCCTGCAAAAAATTGTCGAGCGGGCGGTGGGATTTGACAACAAACGGGGCGATACCATCGAGATGGCCAGCGTGCCTTTCGAGCGGGTGCCGACTGCCGAAGACACCTCTCCCCGTTTCTGGCAGTCTGCCGAGTTCTGGCTGCATCTGGCGCTGGCCGTCGCCATTCTCACCCTGCTTTTTGTGGTGCTGAGGCCCATGGTGGACGAGTTCCTGACGGGAGAGAGAATGGCGGAACCGACGGGTATTCCGGCGGCGGTGGCCGAGTTGGACCAGCAGTTGGTTGCCGAGGGGGTGGGAGCCTTGCCTTCCGAGGAGCCGCTGCGGGTGCGCACCCCCGATCGCAGCATCAAGATGGTTCAGCAGATGATCGCCGACAACCCGGAGGAGGCGCGGGAGATCATCCGCAGCTGGATGGCGCAGGATTGAGACCGGTCGGTTGCCGGAAAATGACGGGGGATGCAACGACCGGGTGGCTGCCCGGTCGTGCGGTTTGGTGCAGCGGGCCATGGCCTGGGGCTCTGCCCTGGGCCAGTCGGGGAGGTGACTGTTCTGGACCCGCAATTCCGGCGTGGTTTTTCGGGACGCGGGGCGGCGGTATGCACGAAGCGATGATCAAAGTCGGTTGATGCAGACGGGTGGGGTTGCGTATGGATACACAGCAAGGCTGGGAAAACGGTGGCGGTGATTCTTCGGTGTCCCGGCGTGGCGCCTCGCCGCGCATACGGTTGAGCGGCAAGGAAAAGGCTGGCATTTTCCTGCTGTCGCTGCCGGACGAGGATGCCAAGCGGATCATGGAGGGCATGCAAGAGACTGAGCTGCGTGAAGTTTCCCGTGTTGTGTCCCGGATGGGGGTTATGCCGCCGGATGCGGTGCAGGCGGTTCGTCAGGAGTTTCTCGACAAGTTTGAGCTCAAGATGTTTGATGTGCGTGGTGGGCAAAACCAGGTGCGGGATCTGCTGACCAAGACGCTGGGCAAGGACCGTGCCCGCCAATTGCTGAAAGAGGTGCAGTCCGGACCCAAAAGCACCCCCTGGGAGGTCCTGAATGCCATGGAGCCGGCCCTGGTGGCCACTTTCCTGGCCAGCGAGCATCCCCAGAGTGTCTCTCTGATCGTCTCCCAGTTGCAACAGGAACATGCCGCCCTGGTGATCGACCACCTGTCCACCGAAATGCAGCAGCAGGTCGTCTATCGCATGGCCCGGATGAACACCCTGCCGCCGGGCGCCCTGGAGGATATTGAGGCCTCCCTGCTGACCGAGTTGAATGCATTGGGGGTGGCTCGCAGCGGTCGACAGCAGGAGGGCGGCGGTACCAAGAAGGTGGCCGAGCTGCTCAACCTGATGAGCCGGGAGGTATCGGACAAGCTGCTGGCTTTTCTGGACGAAGAGGACAATCCCCTGGCGGAAAGTGTACGCAAAGAGATGTTCCTGTTCGAGGATCTCCTGCTGATGGACGACCGCAGCTTCCAGACCTTGCTGCGTGAGGTCTCCAACGACGAACTGCTGACCGCCATGAAGGGGGCCGACGACCGGCTTCGGGAGAAATTTTTCCAGAACATGTCCGAACGGGCGGCGGAAATGTTGCGCGAGGATTTGGAGTTGCTTGGTCCCGTCAAGGTGGTCGACGTCGAGGCGGCCCAGCAGTCCATCCTCAAGGCGGCGCGGCGTCTGGAGGCAGAAGGCTCCATCGTGATCATGGGCAAGGGCTCCGACGACATGGTGATGTAGCGGCTCAACTGACCCGATTGGACGGGTCGAAGCATTTGCGGGGTCCAGGGGGGATCATCCCCCCTGGCGGGTCCAGGGCAGCGCCCTGGGACTTTGCCGTTGTCGTTGCTTTTCAAAGCCGCCGCAGCCGGTTTTTGCTGCGGCTTTTTCAGCAGGCGCCGCAGGCAATCTGGTGATTCATGGCTTGTACCCGTCCAACCAGGTTGGTTGTCCCGGTAGTGGATGGGCAAGGGGCTTCGTTGGCGAGAGGAAGGCGGTCATGGCGGTTGTCTTGGACGGGATCATCAAGCAGGAGGACCTGGACGTCCTGCCACAACGGGTCTCATTCCAGGATCTGGTCGGCGAGGAAAACCGTCGTTCGGGTGATGCTTTTGTGCGCTTTTTGCCCGGCGGTCGCCTGCCGGCACGACCGGATGAGCAGAAGGCGCCGGACATTTCCTCGGAGGAGTTGCAGCAGCGGCGTCTGGAGACCATTGAGCGGGAGACCTACCAGAAAGCTTTTGCAGCCGGCGAAGAGGCGGGTCTGGCCCTGGGCGAGCAGACGATGGAACGGGAGATGGCGCGCCTGTTGCCCCAGTTCGAGTCGGTGTTGCGCCAGTTGGACGGTCTGCCCAAACGGGTTTTTGCCAGTGCCGAGCGGTTTTTGGTGGAGACCGCCATCCTGATGACGCGGGAGCTGTTGGCCCACGAATTGACGGTCGATCCCGAGGAGATTGCCCATCGGGTGCGGCGGGTGCTTGATCAGGCGGCCGGTCGGCGGGACATCATTATCTATCTGGCGCCGGACAGTGCCGCGCTGTTGCAAAATCTGGGTTCCTTTGACAAGTTGCGCATTGAGGCCGATCCCCACGCCGCCCCCGGGTCGGTGCGCATGGAAAGCGATTTTGGGGGTATCGAGGATAACCTGGAGCGGCAACTGGCCGACATGGAAGCGGGGCTGAGGGCCTATCTGCAGGATCGTCTGCAGGCCAGCGGCTGTGACGATCTGGCTGCCTCCGCTGCCCAATTCGCCCGGCAGGATGCGATCAACCACCGTGCCTTGTCTCTGCCCGTCAGACCTTCTGCGGTCTCTTCTCCCCCTGTTCATTCCATGATTCCCCCACTCGAGCCGGAACAGCCCCGTGCCGCGGCCGGCCGGTCGGCTCCTCTGGGGGCGATTGCCGCCGCCCTGGCCGAAGACCAGGACCACGATGCGGCATGGCCCCCTGAACAGGCTGGCGGGCCGGAAGAGGAGGTCGACGAGGAGGAGGACTCTGCCTTTATGGAGGCGACGGTGGTCTCCACTGCCACCAGCCGCATGGCCGCTGTGCAGTGGGGCCAGGGCCGGGATGAGGACTTTTATGCCCGCTCCGGTGATCCTGCGGCCGACGCCCAGGGCCTGGATGAGGAGGCCGACTTCCAGGGCCTGGATGAGGAGGTGTCAGGGGCTGCCGATCCGGACGCCATGGCATCGGCGGAATCCATGCCTGTCATGGACACCGACGACGAACCGCCGGCGGCCGCATGGCCGGGCACGGAGCCGTTACCCCACGATGATGAAATCGCTTGACATTCCCTGGACCGCCTACCAGACGGCGGCCCGGGCCGGGATGGGATTGTTGCGCACCGGCAAGGTTTCCCAGGTGGTGGGGTTGCTGGTGGAGGGTGACGGACCCGCCGCCTCCATCGGTGACATGTGCGAAATCTGGCCGGAAAACGGCGACCAGCCGATCAAGGCGGAGGTGGTGGGGTTTCGCAACAAGGCGTTGCTGCTGATGCCGTTGGGCGCGTTGCGCGGTATTCACCCGGGCAGTCGCATTGTCTCCCGCGGGCGCCCGGAAGATGTGGCCGTGGGCGATGCGCTGTTGGGTCGGGTGATCGATCCCATGGGTGCGCCCCTGGATGGTGGTCCGTTGCTGGTGCTGTCGGAACGTGTCCCTTTGTATGCCGATCCGGTCAATCCCATGGTGCGTCGTCGTATTGACTCCACGTTGGATTTGGGGGTGCGGGCCATCAACGGCCTGCTGACCGTGGGGCAGGGACAGCGGGTGGGCATCTTTTCCGGCTCCGGTGTGGGCAAAAGCACTCTGCTGGGCATGATGGCACGCTACACCACGGCAGATGTGAATGTCATCGCGCTGGTGGGTGAGCGCGGTCGTGAGGTGGTGGAGTTTATCGAGAAAGATTTGGGACCGGAGGGCATGGCCCGGTCGGTGGTGGTGGTGGCCACCTCCGACCAGCCCCCCCTGTTGCGTTTACGGGCGGCCTTTCTGGCGACTTCCATCGCCGAATATTTTCGTGCCAGACAACAGCACGTTCTGTTGTTGATGGACTCCATCACCCGGTTTGCCATGGCGCAACGCGAGGTCGGCCTGACCCGGGGCGAACCGCCCACCACTCGTGGTTATCCGCCTTCCACATTCATGTTGCTGCCGCGTCTGCTGGAGCGCACCGGACGCGATCACGGCGATGGCAGCATTACCGGCCTGTATACCATCCTGGTGGAAGGAGACGACTTGCAGGACCCTGTGGCCGATGCGGTGCGGGGTATTCTGGATGGACACATCGTCCTCTCCCGCGCCCTGGCGGCCGCCAACCAGTACCCTGCCATCGACGTTCTGGAATCCCTCTCCCGTTTGATGGAAAGTCTGGCCGAAACCAGGCAGAAACGGTGGGCCGGGCGCCTGCGTGAGGCCCTGGCCACCTACAGTCGGGCCGAAGACATGATCAATATCGGCGCCTACGCTCCTGGCAGCAACCCGCAGATCGACAATGCCCTGAAACTGATCACCCCCATTCGCAACTATCTGCGCCAACCGGTGGAACAGGGCTGTTCCCTGGAGGAGAGCATCCACCAACTGGGGGCCATTTTTCCAGGGTCGGCGTAGTGGGGTCACAAAGCGCAATGGACAGGTAAAGTTTCATGGGGTCCAGGGGAGATTATCTCCCCTGGCGGGTCCAGGGCAGAGCCCTGGGACTTTGATTTTAAAAGAAAGCCGAAGCCGGTTTTGCTTCGGCGCCCTCAGCATGCGCCGCAGGCAAGCTGGCGATGTTGGCGTGGCTTGCATCCGTCATTCAGGTTTGTCGGCCTTGATCATCGTTTCGTCCAACAGGATGTCAAAACCCGCCAGTCAGCCTGCGGCGCATGTTGAAAACGCCGCAGCAAAAAGCGGCTGCGGCTCCTTTGAAAAACAACGGCAACAGCAACGGCAACGGCAACGGCAACGGCAACGGCAACGGCAACGGCAACGGCAAAATCCCAGGGCGCTGCCCTGGACCCGCCAGGGGGGTGACCCCCCTGGACCCGCAATCCCGGCACAGTTATCTGATGGTACCGGATCGTCGAGGCGCTTTATCGAAACCCGAACGGACGTCTGGTCGGCGGTGGGGCGGGGGGTTTTTGCCGGGACGGCACGGAACACACCCGCGTGTTGCCCTCTGCCAAGGCCTCCTGGGCAGCCATGGCCGCCAATCCCAGCAAGGTTTCGGTATTGTCACCCCGCTCATAACAGGCCACACCGTAACGGGTGCGTACCGTCAGACGGGCATCCGGCAACTCGAAACGGGTGCGGTCCAGCACGTCGCACCATTGTCCAGCCAGTTCGACCCCTTCCTGCTCCGACATTCCGAAACCCAGCAGTACAAAGGTTTCATCGTTGAAACGGGCCAGATAATCTCCCGGTCGCATCAGGGAGACCATGCGCCCGGCCAGGCTCCCCATCAACCGGTTGACCCGTTCCCGTCCCAGATCACGGACAATGGCGGGATACTCTTCCAGCAGGATCACCGTCAGCACAAACCCCGCCTGGTCCACCTGATGCCTGGCCTGTTCAAGACGGGCCAACAACCCAAAACGATTCGGCAAACCGGTAAACACATCCTGCAACCGTTCGTCCCGGGTCTCCATCAATGCCCAGTCGGCATGACGGATCAAGACCCGGGAGCGCTCCACCGCCTCCTGCGCCTCCCGCAAGCGGTGGCGAATGGCCACCGACCGTTCCCGGAAGCGGTGCAGCCCCTGCAGGAGGGTCTCCCGGACCCATCCCCAGTTGGTCACCGCCGCCTCGGTACGCAAATGGTCCAGCAAGGCCGGCAACTCGTCGGTCTCGGCGCCAATCATGCGCAAACTGTCCAGCAACGTCTGGGCGGTGCGCAGCAACAAGGTTCGCACTCCCTCCTGTTCCCGTTGCCACTCGGTACGCCGGCGGCGTTCCTGGTTGATCACCGCCCCCAGGTGCCGGTGCATGGTCGGCCAGGAGGGTGGCTTGTCGGCGGGGAACAACGCCCTGACCTCCCGACCACCCAGGGTGATCAGGGCTTCCTGTGCCAGATCAGCCGGAAAAGTGGGCTCCGGTTCCGGCGGGGACAGGCGGTGCGCCAGCGCACCCATCCAGCCGCCAATCTCATGCAGATCCGCCGCGATGGTCTGCGGGTTGAAAACGGGTGCCGTGCGAATGTGGCGGATCAATCGCCCGATCCGGGCCTGCCTCTCCTGGGTGCCCGCCAGCACGGGCAATACCAGTCGTTCCAGCAACAGGATGCTCGCCTGACGCAGGGCATCCTGCTCCCGGAAGCAGGGGCCATGCAGGAACAAATCCTTCGCCAGACGCAGGGCATGCCGGTGGTCCGGCGATTCGCCGGCCAGCAGATCCCGAATCTTCTCCAGTGTTTTGACAGTGTCTGACATGTGCATTCCATCTGTGTGACATGGTGGGACAACCAGGCGCAATGGACAGGCAAAGTGCCATGGGGTCCAGGGGAGATTATCTCCCCTGGCGGGTCCAGGGCTTAAGCCCTGGGATTTTGCTGTTGCTGTTGTCGTTTGGCGCGCCTTTAAGAGAAGCGTGACGCGGTTTTTGCGTCACGCGCAGCGCGCCCAATATGCGCCGCAGGCAAGCTGCTGAGTACCCTGAATCCCTGGTTTACCAAGCAGATTGGCTCCATGTTATGACCACAAGCCAGTGAACACCCGCCAGATTGCCTGCGGCGCATGCTGAGGACGCCGAAGCAAAACCGGCTTCGGCTTTCCTTGAAAATCAGAGGCAACAGCAAAATCCCAGGGCGCTGCCCTGGACCCGCCAGGGGGGTGACCTCCCTGGACCCGCAATAACGACGTATTCCAAAATGGGTGTGGTTTAGCACTCCCGCATTCGCTGGACCGCGACCGGTCCCTGATCTTTCCAGTCATGTGCCGCCGCCGCCAACCGGTCGGTGGTTTCCAGCATTTGTGCCACATCCATGCCCGTCTGGAACGCGTCGCACCCAAAGCTGACCTGCAGCACCATTTCCCGACCATCCAGCACGAAACAGGTCTCCTCCAGTGTCTGCCCGATGAGGGTGCCCATCCGTTCTCCCTCGGGCACGGTGCAGCGGGGCAACAGGATGACCATGCGCTCCGCACTCAATCGTGCCAGAAAGGCCGAATCGGGCAGGGCAGGACGCATTTCCTGAATGACCGCCATCAACAGACGCCGTTCTGCCTGGCCCCGCACCAGCCCGCCGGTGTCGTGCAGGGAGTCGATCAGTTGTTGCAATTCATAAAAATGGAACAGCAGCAAGGAAAAGGTCTCACCCAGGTGGAGGGCCCGGTCCAGATGACGATGCAGATGCGCCATGAAGGCAAAACGATCCGGAATGCCGGTGACCGGGTCCAGAAATTGTTCACGACGCGCCTGGGCCAGGGCGGCCTCCAGTTGATCGACCCGCCCCTTGAACTGCTCTGCCCGTGTCCGTGCCTCTTCCTGCTGGGCCCGCAGCGACTGGGCCTCTTTTTGCAGTTCTGCCATCTGGGCATGCAGCAGGCCGTGGAAGCGCCGCCAATCCGCCCGCCCTTCCGGACGCTGCGCGTCCTCCTGCAACCGGGAGAGTTCGGCATCCTGGCGCCCGAGGCGGGTCAGGGTCTCTGCACCATCGTGGGCAATCCGCAACAGTCCGTCATGGGCCGCCCGTCGCTGGCGCTGCCAGGGTGCGGCGGCGGCCTTGTGACCGGCTGCCCGGATCTGTTCCAGGTATTGACCTGCCTCGGTCCACGCCGCCTCGTCATGCGCCTGCCAGCGTGCAACCGTCTCCTGCAACGCCTCCTCCGATTCGCCAACCCATTGCAGCGCCATGACCAGGCGGGCAAACAGGGCATCGGGCAAACCATCCCCGGCGCGCGGCGGTGCCGCCTGGACAGGCAGGCCGCTGCTGATCGCCTGGGCGGACTCTTCCAGAAACGCCTGTGCCTGGGCCGACCACTGTGCCGATGGTGCGCCGGTGGTGTGTCCGGTCGGATCATCCAGGAAAAAATCATGCAGGGCCTGTGCCCGTTCCCGACGCCCCGGATCGTTTGCCAGCACCGGCAGAATCAACCGGGCGACAATCTCCGCTGTGGCCGCACCCGCCTCCTGCACCTCTCCGGCGCAGACGGCCTGTTGCAGCAGGTGCTGCACCTGCGCCAGGGCGCCCTGCAGGTCCGGCGGCTTGCCATTCAACAAATCCAACAGTCTTTCCAAGGCTTGCACGGTGGCAACATGCGCAGCGGACATGTCAGTTTCCGGAGGTGGGGGTGGATGGGATCGTACCGACGGCACTGTCGGCACCTGGACGGGGGCGCTCCGCCACCGTCTGCCTGCCCGGCTCACGACGTGCCACCGGTGGACGGTCCGGATACCGGGCCCGGGCCGTCGCCGGGCGGATGAACCGGGAGACCCGCATCAGGCGAATGCCCTTCTGCGACAGGGTGGGCAACCAGTGTTGCAGGGCCGCCAGTGTGGCACGGTGGGGATGACCGATACCGACAGCCCCGCCATTCTTGTGGGCCAGACGCTCCAACTGGGCCAACTGGCGCTGGATGGACTCCTCATTGGGCTCATTGTCGATAAAGACATCCCGGACCGCCGTCGGTACCTGGTCGGCCGCTGCCCGGACGGCACCCACCGAGGCCTCCGATGTCCGGCTGTCAATAAAGAACAACTGTTGGGTCGACAACACCGCCATGACGGCATCCATGGCCTGGGCATTTTCCGTCAACCGCGAGCCCATGTGATTGTTGACCCCCACCACTTCCGGCAGTTGCGCCAGGTTGGCCCGCAACGTCGCCTGCCAGCCGGGCACGTCCATATGGGAGAGGAGTGCTCCCGGGCCGGGGGAGATCTGAGGGTAGCGGTATGGCTCCATCGGTTGATGCAACAGCAGTTCCCGCCCCGCCGCCTTGCCCAGTCGGGCGATCTCCCGTGAATGGGCCAGGCCGGGGAGGATGGCCAGGGTGAGATCGGCTGGCAAATCCACAAGGGCCTTGGCAATCGACCAGTCATGGCCCAGGTCATCAATGATTACCGCCAGGGTGTGCAGGGGGGTGGGGGGTGGTGGCGCCGCCTGTTTGTCGATCGGTGCAGCGCGCCGGCCAACCGGAGCCTCCTGGCCAACCGCCACCGGGGGCTCCTCGAACAGCGGCGCACCGCCAACCGGTGGCACGGGGGCTGCCACCGACCGGTCAGACGGTACACCGGGCGGAACAGTGGCCGTTGTTGGCTGGACAGGACCGGCCTGCGACGGCACGGCAGCAGCCGGTCGGGTGGCCGGACGACCCGGCTGAACAACCGGTTCTTCGACACGGTCGGCCGGTCGGCCCGGGCGATAGGGGGGGCGGCCTGGCACGCCGGGCCGATGCAGGGTCTCTGCCAGAGTCAGGCGCAGCCCCCCCGGTTTGGCATCACCGACCGGGACCGGCGACCCGTCGGCCATCTCCGTCGGTCCGGCCCGCTCTGCCGATGGTTGACCCGACCCTGGCCCCAAAAACCGCACAACGGCCCACCCCGCCACCAGGAGTATCGCAACGACCACCAACCCTCGCCAGGATAACCATCGATTACCGGACGTCAGTCTGTCCAACCCGGTTTCCCGTCAGCAGACCGGCCAATCGTCTGGCATCCTTTTTCTCGAACAGTCGTCCATGCAGCACCTGAAATCCCCGCAGCAGATCCAGGGCACGCTGAAGCTGGTAGTCCTCCTTGCTGTGTCCGGTAATCCGGTCAGCGTCCTCCAGCATCTTTTCCTTGCTGCGCGCCTTGACGTCGCCCCCCTCCCGACCTTTGTCGACTCCCTTGTCGGCCCCCTTGTCGTCGGTACTCTCCTCCTGGGCTTTGCCCCGTCCTTTCCGGTCGTCGCCACCCACCGCATCGGCATTCTTGAGGTGGCCCTTCAAATCGGCCTCGGTGGGATGGCGCTCACCCGCATCCCGTTTGTTGCCGCTCAGGTCCAGGTCTTCCACCACAATGTCGGGGGCAATTCCCTTCGCCTGGATCGAACGGCCGCTGGGGGTGTAATACTGGGCCGTGGTCAACCGCAAGCCGGAACCATCGGAGAGGGGAATGATGGTCTGCACCGATCCCTTGCCGAATGAGTTGGTTCCCATGACGATCGCCCGATGGTGGTCCTGCAAGGCCCCCGCCACGATCTCCGAGGCCGATGCTGAACCGGCATTGATCAGCACCACGATGGGCACACCGTTGATCAGATCGCCGGGACGGGCATCGAAAGTCATGTCCTTGCCGGGAATGCGCCCTTTGGTGTAGACGATCAACCCCTTCTCCAGGAAGGCATCCGCCACTTCGACGGCCTGGTCCAGCAGACCGCCCGGATCGTTGCGCAAATCCAGCACCAACCCTTTCAGACCCTCCTTGCCGGCCTCCCGTTTGAGCTCATCCAGTCCCTGCTCCAGCAAGGGCATGGTCTGCTCGTTGAACTGCACGACCCGGGTGTAGCCGATGTGGCCGGCTTCCAACCGCCATTTGACGCTCCGCACCTTGATGATGTCGCGGACAATCTTGAAGGTCAGGGGTTTGGGCGCGCCTTTGCGCAGAATGGTCAACTGAACGGCGGTGCCCGGCTTGCCCCGCATTTTTTTGACCGCATCCGGCAGGTTCATCTCTTCGGCCGAGTCGTCGTCAATCTTGATGATCAGATCACCCGCCTTCACCCCGGCCTGGAAGGCCGGGGTGTCCTCGATGGGGGAGACCACCAGAATGCCACGGTCCGACTGGGAAATTTCAATCCCCAGGCCGCCAAATTCCCCCTTGGTGTCGACCCGCATCTCCTTGAAACTTTCCGGCGTGAGAAAAGAGGAGTGGGGATCAAGGGATTTCAGCATGCCATGGACGGCCCCGTACAGAACCGACTTTTCGTCCACCTCCTCCACATAATTCTGCTTGACCAGGGAGAAGACCTCGGAAAAGACCCGCAACTTTTCGTAGGTGATCTGACTGACCGCCAGCACGTTGTCCGCGGCCAGGTGCAAGCCGGCCAGGACGACCAGGATGACGAGACCAAACAAAAACGGGCGTCTTGCCCGTAACCGACTGTTCATGACCAAGCTCCTGCCGCATCATGCGGCACCGATCCGTTTGACTGCCCACGCCGGGGCGCTCTTGTTTGCCTTGCATTACATAAGGTTGACCGGTTTCTCGCCATGCGCGCTGTTTTTGGCCAACCAGCGTCTGGGATTTTCCGGTTTGTTGCCCCGGCGGATCTCAAAATAGAGACCGGACACCCCGTCCACCGAACCTGTTTTACCACTTTTGGCGATGATTTGCCCAGGCTCCACAAAATCACCCTTGGTGACCAGCAGGTCGCGGTTATGCCCGTACAGAGAGTAGACGCGACCGCCATGATTCACGATGGCCAGCAATCCATACCCCCGGAACCAGCCCGCATAGACCACCTGCCCCCGGGAGGCTGCCAGTACATTGGCGTTTTCCGGCACGCGAAAGAACAGACCGGAAGATCGGGAGGCCGCCGTACCATGGACCGGTTCCGTAAAGGTGCCCATACGCCGTTCCACCGCAGCAGAGAACAGGCCACCCTTGCGATGGACCTGTTTTGCCATGTGGTGTTTGCCAGCCCCCTGACGATGGCGCAACCGGGCAACCGACTTCTGACCGGCAACGGCGCTCTTTTTCTTGTGCACCCCGCGGGTTGCCTGGGCCTGCCTGACCGGCGCCGCGCCGCGCTGCACCCCTTTGGCCGGGGGCCTGACGGCGCTCCGGTTGGTGCTGCTTTCGCCCGCGACCGCCTGGCCGGACCCTGGCCGGACCACCGTGTTCCCCTTTTTGTGGCCCGCCCGGCGCGCCGACTGACGCCGGTCGGTCGACGCCGCGTGCCACTTCCGCTGCGTCTTGCGCTTTTGCACACTGCCACCCTCCAATCCATACACCAATCGGGCGGGCTCGGCAAGGCGGAGTTGTTGGCTGGTGGTCTGAATTGCATCAGCCAGGAGGGGGGATGTCATCCCTGTCAGCAGCAGGCAGACGATCACGACCAGAATCATGGTACACCCTTGGCGGCCAGGTCGTCCCATTTTTTTTGACGCTTTCATTTTTTCTCCGTGGATTTCGACGGGAAGGACAACAGTGGCACACCGGTCATGGGGGCGGGTTGGGGCAGGTCGAGCAGTGTGAGCAGGGTGGGGGCGATGTCACACAGGCGGCCATTCTGCAGTTCGGCAGGTCGTCCCAGATAGATCAGGGGAGCCGGACTGCTGGTGTGGGCAGTATGGGGCTGGTCGGTGCTCTCCTCCCGCATGCAGTCGGCATTGCCGTGGTCGGCGGTGATCAACAACTCGCCGCCCACCCCCAGAACGGCCTCCGCCAGTTGTCCCAGACAGCGGTCAACGGTTTCAATGGCCTGGACCGTGGCTGCAAACTGTCCGGTATGACCCACCATGTCGGGATTGGCATAATTGACGACAATGACATCAAACTGGCCCAGATGCACCTGCTCGATAATCCGTTCTGTCAATGTTTCTGCCGACATGTCTGGTTGCAGATCATAGGTGGCCACCCGGGGAGAGGGGACCAGCAGACGTTCCTCGCCGGGAAAGGCCAGTTCCCGCCCACCATTAAAAAAATAGGTCACATGGGCATATTTTTCGGTTTCGGCTGCCCGCAGTTGGCGCAACCCGGCCCGGGAGAGCTCTTCACCCAGAATGTGGGTCAGGGAATCGGGCGGGAAGGCCACCGCCACCGGGTGCAGGGTGTCATCATACCGGGTCATGGTCATCATGCCCGACAGGCGGGGCTGACAGGTGCGGGCAAACCCCTGGAAAGCCCCCTCCCCCTCGGCGGGGTCGAGCAGGGCATGGCAGATCTCCCGCATTCGGTCGGCGCGAAAGTTGAGCATCAACAGGGCGTCACCCGTTTGCAGGGTGACCGGGGGTTGCCCGTCGGCATGAATGAGGGTGGGTTGGATGAACTCGTCATCTTCGCCCCGTGCATACCCGTCCCGCACGGCCTGGAGGGGATCGTCGGCCCGGTGACCGGTGCCCAGGGTCAGCATGTCGTAGGCCCGCTGGACCCGTTCCCAGCGGTGGTCACGGTCCATGGCATAATAGCGGCCGCACACGCTGACGATCCGGCCGACACCGATCCGTTTCAAACCCTGCTGAAAGCTGTCCAGATAGTTCAGGGCAGAGCGCGGCGGCGTATCCCGGCCATCGAGCAGGGCATGGATGTACACCTGTCTGGCCCGGCAATCCTTGGCCGCCAGCACGGCGGCCAGCATATGTTCGCTGTGGGAGTGGATGCCGCCCGGCGAGAGCAGACCACACAGATGGACCGCGCCGCCACCGGCCAGCGCCCGGTTGATGGTCTCTTCCACAGCCGGATTGTCGGCCAGTTCGCCGCTCCAGATGGCGCGGTTGATGCGGGTCAGATCCTGATAGACGATCCGTCCCGCCCCCAGATTGGTATGACCCACCTCGGAGTTGCCCATTTGTCCTTCCGGCAGCCCCACATCCAGTCCACTGGTTTGCACCAGGGCATGGGGCCTTGTTTGCCACCACCGGTCAAAATGGGGGGTGTCGGCATGGTGGATGGCATTGTGCCGGGTCTCCGCACGGCAGCCCCAGCCGTCAAGTACCACCAGGGTGATGGGTTTTGGTCTCATTGTGGGCCCGGAACCTTGCTGGAACGCCCTCTGTTCGGGAAAAAAGCGACTGGCCGGCCCGCAGCAGGCCCCTTGCCGGCGCGCAACCGCTCCGGGGTCGGGTGCCACCGGTTGGAGGGTGGCGCTGTGTCGGTTGGAGCCTTGGGAAGCACAATCCATGCCGCCGGTCGGACAGGAGATGCCCTCAACCCGACCAATACAGGCCCGCGTTGTCCCCCTGGCGCCGCCGGATCTGCACGTTGCTCAATCCATTGCCATACAACCCACCAAATGACCAGGCATCCCGCCGGCCGGGCGACCGGCCCGGCCCGGGAGAACCGGACAGGAGCGTCGGAGTCCCGCCACCCGGTTGACGCAGGGGGTCTGCAAAAAACAGGTGTCCCCGGTTGTCGAGATCCATTGATTGTGACGCGCTGGTGGGTTATGGTGGGCAGCAAGAAAGGACGAGAAACTCTTGAACGGAGGAGTTCCGGAGCGGTCGAACGGGACGGTCTCGAAAATCGTTGTGGGGGAAACCCCACCCAGGGTTCGAATCCCTGCTCCTCCGCCATCAAGAGTAATGCCCTTTCCCGCCCGTGCGCATGGCCTGTACCTCTGATGTGCCGACGGGTTTCTCTGCAGCGGCCACGGCCCGACCGCATCGGCGCGGCTGGGTGTCTCGCCGGATGGCGACGCCGGGCCGGTCATCCCGCACCACGACGGACGTACCTTGAATCGATCCATTCTGAACGAAGGGGATGTCAAATAGTGAAGGATTTCATCCTGGCTGCCACGCAATCTTCGCCGGAGGTGGAGTTTCTCTATGCCCAGAACACCCTGTGTTTCCGGGGCAAGTCGTATGTCGAAAATACGGCCCAGTTTTATGAACCGGTTTTCGCGTGGCTGACCGAATATCTGGCCCAGGCCAACGGGCAAACCATCGCGGTTCACCTCTTCATCGTCTATTTCAACAGCAGTTCCTTCAAGGTGTTCATGAACCTGTTCGACCTGCTGGACGAAGCGGCCAGGGATGGTCGCAATCGGGTCATCATCTCCTGGCATTATGATGCGGACGACGACATGTCCCAGGAGTACGGGGAGGAGTTCAAGGAGGATCTGCGCCATGTCACCTTCAACCTGGTCCCCACTGCCGGACCGGAGACCCGCGCCACCTGACGCGACCACCCCATGGGACAGGATGCCTTCGGCATGAATGAATTATTGTTTCCACGCTATTTCAAACAGGCAGGAGAGGATGGGGTGATCTTCTGCATGCACGGCCCGATGAGCCAGGAAACCATTGAAATGCTGGAAGAAGCTCTAAAAAAACGGGTGACACAGGAGCAGTCGGACAGTGGCCAGACCCGCCGGGTGTTTGCCATTTTTGTGGAGCAGGTGCAAAACATTATCCGCTATTCGGAAGATCGGGTGTTTGCCCCGATGGGCAGCGGCGAGCTGGGCGCGGGCATGGTCATCGTGGGACACAAGGAGGGGCACTTTTTTGTCTCCTGCGGCAATCTGATCAAGACGGTCGACCAGCCTCGACTGGAACAGCAACTGCTGACCATCCAGGACATGGACAGGGAGCAGTTGCGCACTTATTGCAAGCAACGCGGTCGCAGCGAACCCATGGCCGGCAGTCGGGGGGCCGGGTTGGGTCTGATTGAAATGGCCCGCCAGTCCAGCAATTTCAGTTTCTGTTTCTCCCCCTGGGACGAGTCGTTGACTTTGTTCGCCATCCAGGTCATCATCTAGCCATGTTTGTGTCGTTCCGGTGTCTGTTCTGCTCTGGATGGTCATGCTGATTATTCGGGTAGTTGCGGAGATTCGTATTATCGAAAACCACAGGGGAGTGACAATGAAAAAAACGCTGACTGTATGCGCATTGGGGTGGCTGGCGCTCGTGCCGGGTGTGCTGGTGGCGGAAGATGCGGGCCAGAAAGCCGCTGCCAACAAGGTGGCCGGTTTTACTTTGAGTGGCAATCTGACGCTGGTCAACGACTATGTTTCGCGTGGCATTTCGGCCAGCGACCACGGTCCCGCCCTGCAGGGTACCTTCAACGCCAACCATGAATCCGGGTTTTACCTGTCGCTGTTTGGCTCGAGTGTGGATCTCAACAATGGCGACGGTACCGCTCTGGAGTTGGACCCGACCCTCGGTTTTACCAAGGAGTGGTCGAACGGCGTCAGCATCGACGTGGGCCTCCTGCAATATCTCTATCCCAAAGCGCCCGCGGGCATCAATTACAACTACCTGGAATATTTCATGGGGGCGGGCTACAAGCTCTCGAATACCGCTCTGAAGGCCAAATATTTTTATTCGAACGACAATATGGGCAGCGGCAACGCCTCGTCATATCTGGACACCCAGCTGACCTATGCCATTCCCGATTTGACCTATCCGGTCACCCTGAGGGGCCATTATGGTCTGGCTTTTGGTGACTTTGTCAAGGTGCCGGCCCGGGCGATCAACCGCAGCGTCAGCCACTATTCGGACTACAGCGTTGGCGTTGCTGTTGAACTGCCGGCCGGTCTGGGGGTGGGACTCGATTATGTCGGTGTGGATAGTGATGGCCGGGCCCTGAATACTGCCTGGCACGGCCATGACCGGCTGATCCTCAGCCTCTCCAAATCGTTCTGACGGTCTGTCCATGCGCATGATCCCTCTCTTTCTGCCCCGTGATGAACCGGCCAGGGGCAGGAAGGGTACGGCACGGCCCCGGTGGTGAGCATACGGGTGCGCAGTGCTCCATCAGGAGAACGCAGGATGCCTCTCTCTCTGTCGCGCCTGACTCGCCTGGTCTGCTTGCTCTGGTGTTGCCTGGGCCTGCTGGTTGCCGGCCCGCCGGTTGCTCATGGCGAGGAGTTGGTCCTGCTCAACTGGGACGAGTACATGGACCGGACTCTCCTGGCCGAGTTTGAAAAGGAGACCGGCATCCATGTCCGCGAGGTTTTTTTTGAAACCGAGGAGGGACGGGACGGTCTGCTGGCTCAGACCAACGGGGCCGGCTATGATGTGGCCGTCGTCCAGGCCAAGGATATTCAGGCCTATGCCCACTCCCAGTGGCTTGCTCCCATTCCCGTCGATCGGATTCCCAATCTGAAGCACATTCCCGCCAAATGGCGGACCACCTACCCGGAGGCCGAACAGTACGGCGTCCCCTGGTCCTGGGGCACTCTGGGGATCGGTTATCGGCGGGATTTGCTCCAGCGAGAGGTCACCAGTTGGCAGGATCTGTTGCGTCCGCCTGCCACCCTGAAAAATCGCATCATGATGCTGGGCGATGCCGTTGCCATGCGGACCATTGCCATGAAGGCCCTCGGCTATTCCATGAACGACTTTGACAAAAAGGTACTGGCCGAGTCGGCGGAACTGCTGAAGGCGCAAAAACCGTATGTCCATACCTATGGTTACATGGGGCTGGGGGAAAAATCCCCCATGATCACCGGGGAACACTGGATGGCCTTGATGTTCAACGGCGATGCCATCACCCTGGGCAGGATGGAACCCAATATTGCCTTTGTGGTCCCCAAAGAGGGTACTCTGTTGTGGGTGGACTGTTTTACCATTCTCAAGGCATCCAAAAAGCAGGAGCAGGCGGCCCGGTTGATCGATTTTTTCCACCGTCCCAAAAATGCCGCCCGCCTGGCCGAGGCGGTCCATTTTGCCACGGTCAACGAGGGAGCCCGGCCTTTTCTCTCGGCGGACCATCTGAACAATCCCATTATTCATCCGCCTCAGGAGGTATTGAGCCGCTCGGAATTTCCCGTCAATCCCCCCGCCAAGGTGATCAACAATTTTAAAAATTTGCAGGCGCAACTGACCCGCAAGGAGTAGTCGTGGTGACCGGGAGTCCAACGTGAAGCTGCGCGGGCAATTGGCTGTCACCCTGATTCCGACGGTGATGGTGCCGCTGCTGGTTTTTGGCTGGCTGGCCAGTGACTATCTGGTGGACAGTCGGCGGCAGGCCAGTCGCAACGAGATGGATACCCTGCTGCAACAGATCGAAACCAATGCCCGGACCCACATGGCGGCCATTCACGCCAATCTGGACTCCTTTGCCCGCTCCAATCTGGTGACCGGTTATCTGGCCGTTGAGGAGGCGGCCACCCGTTATGCCGTTTTTCAATCGCCCCTGCTGCGCCTGTTTGCCGATTATGCCAGTGTTTTTCCAGAATATTATGAATTTCGCATCCTGATGGCCGATGGCTCGGAGGATGCCCGCTATGCAACGGGCAATCTGGTGAACCAGACGGACGAGGAGGGCTCTACCCCTTATTTCCAGGGAATGAAGGACAACCCATCCGATTTTTATACCGAATTTATCGTGCATCCGGACAACGGCCAACCTGCCCTGCTGGCCTCCAAACGGCTGACGGTACAGACGGCGACCCGGGCCGGGTTGGGCAAGGAACCGTTGCAGGCCTATCTGGCCTTGACCATCCGGCCCGATTTTTTGACCACGCAGATCCAACCGCTTCACCTCGGGTTGCGCGGTTTTGCGTTCGTGGCCGATGCCGACGGGCGCATCCTGATCGGGCCCTCCTGGCGCACCCTGCCGGCGCGTCTGGCCACCCACGACTGGACTGCGCTGCGTGCCCTGGCAACAGAACGGCGCTTCGAACTGGTCACCTGGATGGATACCTCTTTTTTGGTCAAGGGTATCGCTCTCAGCAACAGCCTGTATCTGTTTACTGTCGCGGATGATGCCGAATTGACGGACGGCATCCAGACCCTTCATCTGGAGATTCTCGGCATTACCATGGTGGCCTTTCTGCTGTTGTTTCCCCTGTTGTATGGCATCTTGCAACATCAGTTTGTCCTGCCTCTTCTCCATCTTTCCCGGGCCAGCCAGGAGGTGGGGCGTGGCCATTTTGTCATGGCGCCCCTGCCCGACAGCGGGCGCAACCGGCACAATGAGCTGGGCAGCCTGATGGTGGCCTTCCAGCGCATGGTGGCGGATTTGGGGCGGTTGCACGCGGCGTTGCGCCAGCATGCGGAAGAACTGGAAGAGAAGGTGGCGGAACGAACGGCAGAGTTGCACCTGAAAAATGAGGCGCTGCAAACCTCCTTGACGGTGATTGCCGACGCCAACAAAAAGATCCAGGACAGCATCCAGTATGCCCAGCGCATTCAGTCCTCCCTGCTGCCCGATTGGACACCTCTCCAGGCGCTGTTGCCCGACAGTTTTGTCCTGTGGGAGCCACGGGATGTGGTGGGTGGCGACATCTATTTTGCCGACGTCCAGCATGACACCATTCTCCTGGCCTTGCTGGATTGTACCGGGCACGGTGTTCCCGGCGCCTTCATGACCATGATCGCGGCCTCCGGCCTGCAGCGGATTGTCCGGGACGAGCAGGTGCGGCAGCCGGCGGCGATACTGCAAGCGCTCAATATGATTGTCAAGACCACCTTGCACCAGGATTCCCGGCAGGCCCGATCGAACGACGGGCTGGATGCGGGCATCCTGGCAATCGACCTGCGCAGCCGGCAAATGCAGTATGCGGGGGCCCGCATCTCTCTCATCATGGTCCAGGATGGCAACCTGCAGACCATTCGGGGCGCCGGCCAAAGCATTGGCTACCCGGACTCGCCATGGGAGCAGACCTACACTGTCCATACCCTGGCCGCTGCGGCGGGCATGGTCTGTTATTTGACCACGGATGGCCTGCTCGATCAGTTGGGGGGACCCAAGGGGCTGGCCCTGGGCAGCAGGCGGTTGCATGCCCTGTTGCAGGCGCACGCGGCCCTGCCCATGGCCGAGCAGCAGGAGCGGTTGACAGCATTCCTGCGGGCCTATCAGGGTGACATGGAACGGATGGATGATGTCACGGTATTGGGTTTCCGGCTGCCGGGGGGGGCGGAAGATGGCATTTGATTCCTTTCAGGAGGAAAACGCGGTTGTCGCCCGGGCGGAGGCCCTGTTGGCGGCGCCGGACGATGGAGGTGATTTCCGCTCTGCTTATGCGGAACTGCTCAAGGCCTACAAACGGCTGTTCAAGGTAGAGCGTCGCCTGTTGCGTTTCAGTGACCGCAACGAGCGGCAATTGCTTACCATTTCCCAATCCCTCCAGCAGGCCAAGCTGGCCGCCGAGCTGGCCAACCGCAGCAAGAGTCATTTTCTGGCCAACATGAGCCACGAAATCCGGACTCCCATGAATGCCGTGCTGGGTCTGACCGACCTGGCCCTGGCCAGTGAGCCGGCCGCTCCCGTGCGGGACCATCTGGTCAAGATTGGCCATGCCTCTCGCTCCCTGTTGCGGATCATCCAGGACATCCTGGATTTTTCCAAAATCGAGGCGGGCAAGTTGACCTTGGACCCGGTCGATTTTGTGTTGCATGATCTGTTCGGACATGTCGCAGACCTCTTCCAGGCCAAGGCGGACGAGCAGCGGCTGGCCCTGTTGTTCGTGGATTCCAGGGAGTGCCATGACCTGCTGCGGGGTGATGGACTGCGTCTGGAACAAATCCTGATCAATCTGGTGGGCAATGCCCTCAAATTTACGCCACGGGGGCGGGTGGAGGTGCGGGTGCGCACCGAGGAAAAAATCAATCCCCTGCTGTTGCATTTTTCGGTGCGGGATACGGGCATCGGTTTGTCCCGGGAGCAACAGGACCGGTTGTTCCAGCCTTTCGAGCAGGCCGACGGCACGACCAGCCGGCGGTATGGCGGGACGGGACTGGGGCTGGCCATCTGCAAGCGACTGGTGGAGATGATGGATGGCGCCATCTGGGTGGAGAGCGTGCTGGGTGAGGGTTCCACCTTCCACTTTACCGTTCGGTTGTTCCGCAAGGCAAAAACCCGACGGGGGAGCCCCCGTTCGGTTCCCCACACGACGTGGCAGCAACGGGACCCGAATGCGGTTGCCCAACAGATTGGCGGGGCAGAGGTGTTGCTGGTGGAGGACAACGCTCTCAACCAGCAGGTGGCGGTCGGTATTTTGCAGAGCGTCGGCCTGCTGGTGCAGGTTGCCGCCAACGGTCAGGAGGCGCTGCAACGCCTGGCGGCGACCCATTTTGACTGCGTGCTGATGGACATTCAAATGCCCGGCATGGATGGTTACGAGACAACCCGCCGGATTCGTGCCGACGAGCGGTTTACGCTGCTGCCCATCATTGCCATGACCGCCCATGCCATGACCGGTGATCGGGACAAAAGTTTGGCGGCCGGCATGAATGACCATGTGGTCAAGCCGATCAACAAGCAGCAACTGTTTGCCGTCCTGCTCCAGTGGATCGTGCCCCGGGAGCGTCCCAGACCGGTACTTTATGAACTGCTGGACCCGGACGACCTCTCGTCTGCCTGTGACATTGCCGGCATCGACGCAGGAGACGCGCTGGAGCGGCTCGGTCACAACC
>JAMOAX010000101.1:0-10825 GCA_039908555.1 Magnetococcus sp. DMHC-8 | reverse complement strand
CAGGGGGGTCACCCCCCTGGCGGGTCCAGGGCAGCGCCCTGGGACTTTGCCGTTGCTGTTGCCGTTGTTTTTCAAAGGAGCCGCAGCCGCTTTTTGCTGCGGCGTTTTCAACATGCGCCGCAGGCAATCTGGCGATTCTGGAACGGCTCGTACCTGTCACATCAGGTTGGTTGACCCACTCGTGTGTTTTCACACATTCAATACCTCCCCCGGCAAATAATCCTGCAATGCCTTGCAATGAAAACCGGACTCCCGGACGGCCTCCATGGCGGCGACGGCGGCCCGCATGCCGGAGACGGTGGTAAAGTAGGGAATGCGGCTCATCAGGGCGGTGCGCCGCAGGGAGAAGGAGTCGGCAATGGCCTGTTTGCCGTGGGTGGTATTGAACACCAGGGCAATTTCGCCATTTTTCATGCGGTCGACAATGTCCGGGCGATCCTCTCCCACCTTGTTGGCCTGTTCCACCGGGATCTCCTGCTGACGCAGCCAGGCGGCCGTGCCCCGGGTGGCACAGAGCGCAAAGCCCAGGGCCACCAATTGCCGGGCCGGTTGGGTGATGGCCGGCTTGTCGTCATCCTTGACCGAAATGAAGACCCGGCTGTGGGGTGCGGCCTGCCGGGGGAGGAGGGTGCCGGCACTCTCCTGGGCCTTGGCGAAGGCCAGGCCGAAGCTGTCCGCCAGTCCCATCACCTCTCCTGTGGATTTCATCTCCGGTCCCAGGATGGTGTCCACGCCGGGAAATTTTTCAAAGGGAAAGACCGCCTCCTTGACGGCGATGTGGGCGCGTTGCCCCGCCTGTTTGGCAAAGGCGCGGGTCAGTCCCAGGTCGGCCAGGGTCTCGCCTGCCATCACCCGGGCCGCCACCTTGGCCAGGGGTAGCCCCGTGGCCTTGGAGACGAACGGCACCGTGCGCGAGGCCCGGGGGTTGACCTCCAGGATATGGATGGTCTCCTGTTGGATGGCAAACTGCACATTCATCAACCCCACCACTCCCAGGGCGCGGGCCAGTTGAATGGTCTGCTGCTCCACGGCGTCGATCAGGGGCTGGCTGATGGAGTAGGGGGGCAGGGAGCAGGCCGAATCACCGGAGTGGACACCGGCCTCTTCGATGTGCTCCATGATGCCACCCACGATGACTTCCTGGCCGTCGGCCACGCAATCCACGTCGATCTCGATGGCATTGTTGAGAAAATGGTCCAGCAGCACCGGATGGTCCGGTGAGGCGTGCACGGCGGTGCGCATGTAGCGCTCCAGGTCGCTCTGATCGTGCACCACCTCCATGGCCCGACCGCCGAGGACGTAGGAGGGGCGCACCACCACGGGATAACCCACTCCCCGGGCAATCTCCAGGGCCTCGGCGCCGGAGCGGGCGATGCCGTTCCTGGGTTGCCGCAGGTGCAGTCGATGCAGCAGGTGCTGAAACCGCTCCCGGTCTTCGGCGATGTCGATGGCATCGGGGCTGGTGCCGATGATCGGGGCACCGGCCGCCTCCAGGGCCTTGGCCAGCTTGAGGGGCGTCTGTCCCCCCAGTTGGACAATAATCCCGGTGGGCCGTTCCACGGCCACGATGGCCATGACATCCTCGAAGGTAAGGGGCTCGAAATAGAGCCGGTCCGAGGTGTCGTAGTCGGTGGAGACCGTCTCCGGGTTGCAGTTGACCATGATGGTCTCGTACCCGGCCCGGCGCAGGGCAAAGGCGGCATGAACGCAGCAATAGTCAAACTCGATGCCCTGGCCGATCCGGTTGGGCCCGCCGCCCAGGATCATGATTTTCCGGCGGGTGGAGGGACGGGCCTCGCACTGGCTTTCGTAGGTTGAATAGAGATAGGCGGTCTGGGCCGGAAATTCCGCTGCACAGGTATCCACCCGTTTGAAGACCGGGTGGATGCCGGCCGCCTGACGGGCGGCGGCCACGGCGGCGGCGGGGGTGTCCAGCAGACGGCCCAGCCGTCGGTCCGAAAACCCCATCTCTTTCAGGGTGCGCAGATGGGTTGGGGTCAACTGCGCCAGGGAGAGACCCGCCAGGGCCTGTTCCGCCTCCACCAGTTGTGCCATCTGGTCCAGAAACCAGGGATCAATGGCCGTGGCGCGATGGACCCATGCCACTCCTCTGCCCAGGCGCAGGGCATCGGCCACATACAGAATGCGTTCCGGTCCGGCATGGCGCAGTCCCTTTTCCAGGGCAATGTCCGCCTGTTGCGGGGTGGCATATCCGGCCGTGTCGAAGAGGGGGTCCAGGCCATCCAGACCGGTCTCCAGGGAGCGCAAGGCCTTTTGCAGGGATTCCTTGAAGGTGCGACCGATGGCCATGGCTTCGCCCACCGATTTCATCTGCGTGGTGAGCAGGGGTTCGGCCAGGGGAAATTTTTCAAACGTGAACCGGGGCAGTTTGGTGACCACATAGTCGATGGTCGGCTCGAAGGATGCCGGGGTGACGCCTGTGATATCGTTCATGATTTCCGGCAATGTGTAACCGATGGCCAGTTTGGCGGCCACCTTGGCGATGGGAAAACCGGTCGCCTTGGAGGCCAGGGCCGAAGAGCGGGAGACCCGGGGATTCATTTCGATGACGATCATCCGGCCCGTCTCCGGATGGACGGCAAACTGGACGTTGGAGCCTCCCGTATCCACGCCGATCTCCCGCAGGATGGCGATGGAGGCATCCCGCATCTCCTGGTATTCCTTGTCGGTCAGGGTTTGCGCCGGGGCCACGGTGATGGAGTCGCCGGTATGAATGCCCATCGGATCAAAATTTTCGATGGAGCAGACGATGATGGCATTGTCCTCCCGGTCCCGCACCACCTCCATTTCAAACTCTTTCCAGCCGAGCAGGGACTCCTCGATCAATATTTCGGCGGTGGGGGAGACGGCCAGCCCGTGCCGGACGATTTTTTCAAACTCTTCCCGGTTGTAGGCTACGCCGCCTCCCGTGCCTCCCAGGGTGAAGCTGGGGCGGATGATGAGGGGGTAGCCGATTTGTTGTTGCACACCGAGGGCTTCTTCCCAGGAATGGGCAAAGCCGGAGCGAGGCATGGCCAACCCGATATGCAGCATGGCGGCCTTGAACTGGCTGCGGTCTTCCGCCTTGGCGATGGCGGCCCGCGAAGCGCCGATCAGTTCGACCCCATGGTTGGCCAGGATGCCCTGATCGGCCAGGGTCATGGCAATATTCAGCGCGGTCTGGCCCCCCATGGTGGGCAGCAGGGCGTCGGGGCGTTCCTTGGCGATGATGCCGGCCACCACTTCCGCCGTGATGGGTTCCACGTAGGTGCGGTGGGCCAGGTCGGGATCGGTCATGATGGTGGCCGGGTTGGAGTTGACCAGCACCACCTCGTATCCTTCCTCCTTGAGGGCCTTGCAGGCCTGGGCCCCCGAATAGTCAAACTCGCAGGCTTGACCGATAATGATGGGACCGGCGCCGATGATCATGATTTTGTGTAAATCAGTGCGTTTAGGCATGAAACGTGGGCTTCTTTGCAAGAGGGTGGGTTGCCATCGACCGGGTTTGCTGGGAGAATATAGTCCGTCTCTGCCGCCGAAGTCAATGTGGTCCACCGCGCCTGCCGCTCCCCTGGTGGGCCTGGCGGGGTGTGATGGACCCGATGTATTCGATGGCTGGTGGTGCCCTGTCGCCACGGGGGACCGGGTGTCGGTTGTGATCACGCCGTGTTGTGAAGGAGCCTCAGACCGTGCAAGACATGCGCTGGCGACAACGGTTCAACAACTATTGCCGGGCCTTGCAAACCCTTGCAGAAGCGGTGGAACTGGCGCAGCAGCGCCCTCTGTCCCGGTTGGAACAGCAGGGTTTGATTCAAAGTTTTGAATTCACCCACGAGTTGGCATGGAACGTATTGAAAGATTATTTGGAATATAAAGGTATGATGGCTTTGATCGGTTCCAGGGATGCAACCCGTGCGGCGTTCAAGGCGGGCCTGATCGAGCACGGTGAAGCCTGGATGGAGATGATCAGGGCGCGCAATCAGACTTCTCACACCTACAACCTGGATATCGCCCAGGCCGTGGTGGATGCGATCCTGGGTCGGTTTTATCCGGCCTTTGTCTTCCTGGCACAAACCTTTACCACCCTGAGTGATCGGGAAGAGACCGACGCATGAAACATGGATTGCCCGAGGCGACGGTCGCGCAGATCTGCAGCGTCCTGGCGCGTTTCCCGGCGATCGACCGGGCCATTTTGTATGGCTCGCGCGCCAAGGGCAACTTCAAGCCGGGGTCGGACATTGATTTGACACTGTGCGGCGCGACGGTGACCCTGGATTTGTGCGCGACCGTTTTCGAGATGCTGGATGATCTGCTTTTGCCATATACTATTGATTTGTCTGTTTTTTGTCTGTTGAATCACACTGCATTGCGGGATCATATCGAACGGGTAGGCGTGGTGTTTTATGCGCGGGAGGGGCAGACGGATACCGGCCCGGTTCCCTCTCCACCCAGCAACCGCCTGATCAACGCGGCCCCCTGCGCCGCACCGTTGGCGGGGGGCGGGGTTTTGACGGGCTGAGCCAGCAGGGCGCGCAGGGGGGCAAACCACTGTCCTGTATCGAACTGTTCGGGTGTCAGTTCCTGCGCGCGTCCCGTCTCCTGTATCCACTGGCAAATGGGTGGTTCGTCGGGGAAGAGGCCACGGCGCCGGTACAGAAACGGGATCTGCTGCACAGTCGCGGCGATGGCCATGCCGTAGCCCGGTTTGCTGACCACCCCGTCCACCGAGGCCGACAGATCGGCAAAGGACCAGCCGTCGAGCAGCGTGAGGGTATCGTGCAGGTGGTCCGGCCGGTCGGGCGGCGCCGTCTCCAGCAGCCAGTGACAGCGCTCTTCCTGTCGCAGGGCATGGATCGGCAGACGATGGCCCGGAATGCCCCCCAGCGACACCAGTACCAGGGGACGTTCATCCCCGGGGGCCAGGCCGAGGGCCTGGCGCAGTGCCAGGCGGCGCCGGTGGCCGGGGCTGGTGAGGGGGTTGATGGGCTCGGCACGGGGGAAGGGGTGGTGGTCCAGGATGGCCGGCGTCGGCAGCAGGGCCAGGGTGGTCTGACCATAGGCTTGCCGCATGGTCTGCCACCAGTGGGCCGCCGCCGGTTCGACCCAGCCGTGTGGGGTGGCGGCGGGAATCGTGCCGCGGAAAAAATAGGCCGCCAGGACGGCATCCCAGGAGAGGGAGGCAATGGCCACGGAAGGAATGCCCAATGCCGCCGCGGCCGCGATGGGCAGATAGGGAATGTCGGCCAGCAGCAGGTCGGGTTGCCAGGCCGCCAGGGAGGCCTGTTCCGTTTCCATGTGCTGTGGCCAGTGATCATGCAACTGCCGCAAGGCATGCAGGGTGGCCGCCTGGTCGATCTGCATGGGATCGCTTTGCACCAGGCCGACATCCTGGGCACGGCACTCCAGGGAAAACGGAGGCCATACCATCCGTGCCAACACGGTGCGGGGCAGAGGGCTGACAATGTGTACCGTCAGGTCGGGCCACTCCTCGGCCAACCGGTTGACCAGGGCGGCCGTCTGGGCAAGATGGCCAAAACCGTGCCCGGAAATGGCACAATACAGGCGATGAGACATGGCGCTTTTACCAGTTCCAGAGAGGGTGTTACAGCACACAATCCCGGGGCACGACCCCGGGCCCGCCATTGTTTGATGCCTGGATGATCCACGCACTTTTTGGTCGCAGCACCTATCCTTTGGCGACCCAGCCGATCAACTCCCGGCCCAGGCTTTTGATACCCAGAAAATGATGACCATTGACCACGCACCAGGCGGGCAGATCCCGGACGAGACCCGGATCGGTGGCCCACACGGCCAGAATGGCACCCGGCGACATGTGGCCGATGGCCGCCTCGGCGCGCAGGATGGGCAACGGGCAGAGCAGGCGACGCACATCCAGGGTGAGATCCGGTGTCGGTTCAACGGTGGGAGTGGACATTTTACACATACCACGCCGGTGGGATTTCATCAGGCGGCAGAGGGGCGACCAGACGGGTCTCCTGCCGCCCGTTGCCCTGGATGGCCACCGCCACCTGTGGGGTATCCCGTCCCTGGCCGAAACGGGCCGTCAACCGGCAGGCCAGGGTCAGATCCGCTTCATCGGGATGACCCTCCACCAGCACCAGTGGTCCGGGCACGCTCACGGCCTGCAGCGCCCACCGGCCCTCGCGAAAACCGGACAGGAAAAAATTTTCCGTCTCGTCCCGTCCGACGATCAGCTTGAAACGGGGCGTCGGACGCAAATGCCGCCCCGCCTTGAGCAGGACGATATCCTCCATGGTATAGGTCCGCTCCCCCCGGAATTGCCACAAATCCTGAAGTTTGCGGGAATAGTTGCCATCGGTGAGAAAGCAGCAGCCCCCGGCCGGACTGGGGTAGTCCCGCAGGCCGAACTGCCTGGCCAGGGCCATCTGCGGTTTGCGTCCCCGCCCGCTGAAACCCATCAGCCGGGTCCGGTCCACCCAGCCCCGTTTTTCCGGTTCGGTGGGTTTGAGGCGGGTGGCACACAGGGGACGCAACAGCCAGCCCTCCACCCCGGCCTCCCGTTCGATGTGGGGGAGATTTTCCCGCCGTTGGCTCATGGGCCGCTGGCCCAGGACTTCGCCCGTGAAGAGGAAGTCGAATCCCAACTGCTCCTTCAGGGCCCATGCCTGGGTCACCATGAAAATTTTGCAATCCAGACAGGGGTTGAGGTGGCTGCCATAGCCATGTTTGGGAGCGGTGACGATGCGCACGTACTCTGCGGAGATGTCCAGCATGTGCAGTTTGATGCCCAACAGTTGGGCGGCGTGCAGGGCATCGTGCCGGGGAGGGGGAGCACCCGGTTCGGGGTTGCGCGTGGCGCCGGTGTGGGCCTGGATGCAAAAGCCGGTGTAAAAATGGACGCACTCCACCCGCAACCCCTGTTCCTGGAGGAGTCGGACGGCCAGCATGCTGTCCAGGCCGCCGGACAACAGGCCCAGGGCGGCGCGGGGTGGGGTGGGCGCTGTCATGACCCTTCGTCCTGCAACAGTCGGGCGGCATCCGGGGCGTGGTAGGTCAGGATCAGATCGGCCCCGGCCCGTTTGCAGGCGGTCAGGTTTTCCAGCACGACCCGCTCTTCATCGATCCAGCCCTGGGCCGCTGCCGCCTTGACCATGGCATATTCGCCACTGACGTTGTAGATCGCCAGCGGCAGATCAAAGCGGTCGCGCAAGGTGCGCAGGATATCCAGGTAGGCCAGCCCCGGCTTGACCATGAGCATGTCCGCACCCTCTGCCACGTCCAGTGCAGCCTCCCTCAGGGCCTCCCGGCGATTGGCCGGGTCCATCTGGTAGGTGCGGCGGTCGCCGAAGGCCGGGGTGCTGTCCGCCGCCTCGCGGAACGGTCCGTAGTAGGCCGAGGCATATTTGACCGCATAGGAGAGGATGGGAATGGCGCTGTGTCCCTGCTGATCCAGGGCCTGGCGGATGGCGGCCACCATGCCGTCCATCATGCCGGAAGGCGCCACCATGTCCACCCCGGCCTCGGCATGGGAGACCGCCGCCTCCCCCAGAATGGCCAGGGTGGCATCGTTGTCGACATCCTGGCGCACGGCATGGCCTGCCTCATCGGGGTGGGCGCGACGCCGGTTTGCGGGGGTCAGAATGCCACAGTGGCCATGGTCGGTATATTCGCAATAACAAACATCCGCCATGACATACAGGTCGGGCAGGGCCTCCTTGATGGCGCGAATGGCCCGCTGGATGATGCCGGAGCGGTTTCGTGCATCCGTGCCGGTCGAATCCTTGACTTCCGGGATGCCGAACAGGATGATGCCGCCAATGCCCAGTTCATGAGATGTGCGGGCGACTTGCACGGCCTGATCGATGGACAATTGCGCCACCCCTGGCATGGAGGCCACCGGTCGGCATATGTCTGTCCCGGGTACGATGAAGAGGGGGTGGATCAGATCAGCCGGTTGCACGAGGGTTTCTCGTACCAGGCGGCGGATGGCCGGGTTGCGCCGTAGGCGGCGGGGACGGTGGATCATCGGGAAGTCAGGCATGGTGGCAATACCGTTGCTGCGCAGGAGGTTGTCAATCTGCATATCCGGTCCGTGTGTTGTTGCAGTTTTCCTGGACTGGGACCGGAGTCTACCCTAGAATGATCCGGCAGGGAAGCTCCATAGGTGTGGGTCCTCGCCCGGCGCAGTGCAACGGGCAGGTGGGCGCTGCGCTCGCACCAGGAGGGTGCCGGTAACCGCATAACGGGAAGACCAAATCCATGGCAGAAAAAATAGGTGATCACCTGCTGGTGACCGGGCGTACCAACGTAGGGTGTGTGCGTCCGCTGAACGAAGACAATTTTCATATCGACTTTGATACCGGGTTGCTGGTGCTGGCGGACGGCATGGGCGGGCATGATGCGGGCGAGGTGGCCAGTGCATATGTGGTGGAGTCCGTGGCCCGCACCTTACGTCAATTCATGGAAGATTCCGCCGATGAGTGGTCGGGAGAGTCGGCCACGCCGGTGGCTGGCCTGGGCGGTGCGGGGCCTCTCCAGGCGGGTGACCCGCAGGAGCAGGCCACTCTGGACGACCTGCCCAATCCGGTCCTGAAGGTGGTATGGGAGGCTGTCTCCCGCGCCAACGCGGACCTCAACCGGATCAACCAGGACCGGGGGCATCCGGACGAGTCCGGCATGGGTTCGACGGTCGTCGGTTTGTGGGCGCCCCGTTTCAGTGCCCATCCGATCATTTTTCATGTGGGGGACAGTCGCCTGTACATGTTCCAGCAAAAGCGACTCAGCCAGGCGACCCGCGACCACTCTCTCTATCAACAATGGGTCAGTTTGGGTGGCAAGGGGGTTCCGCCACCCCAAAATATTTTGCTGCAGGCCATCGGACCATCCCAGGTGGTGACGCCCGACGTCCGGTTTTTGCCGGTTGCCCCGGGTGACACCGTGTTGCTGTGTTCGGACGGCCTGACAGGCATGGTCTCGGACGAACAGATCCAGGAGGCCCTGGAGCATGTTGCCCCGGACAATCTGGACGAGGTGTGTGACCACCTGATCGCCATGGCCAGAGGTGGCGGGGGCAAGGACAATGTGACCGTCATCCTGGGGCATTTTTTGTAAAAGGGGGCTGAGACGGTGCGGGGTAGGATGATCTTGGGGGCAGGGTGTGCGCGAGGAGATTTTTATGAGAGAAAATAACCAATTGGCGATCATGTTTGCGGACATCGCCGGCAGCACAAAACTGTACGAAACCATCGGCAACGACCGGGCGAGGGAGGTGACCTCCCGTTGTATCGGCCTGCTGGCGGCCGTGACGACCGAGTACAAGGGGCGGGTCGTCAAGACCATCGGTGACGAGGTGATGTGTACCTTCCCGACGGCGGATGCGGCGGCCCAGGCGGCGGTACGCATGCAGGAGACGGTTTCCGAAGAGTCGGCCTCGCTGGGTAACCTGCATATTCGCGTCGGTTTTCATTTTGGCGAGGTGATCCTGGAAAACGGGGATGTGTTCGGTGATGCCGTCAACCTGGCTGCCCGCATGGCTGCCCAGGCCAAAGGTGACCAGATCATCACGACCGGCGAGACCCTGGACGCCATGAGTCCTTATCTACGTTTTGGCAGTCGGGAGCTGATCACCACCACGGTCAAGGGCAAGGCGGTACCCGTGCAGATTATCGAGTTGACCTGGGGCGAGGAGGAAGAGCTGACCGTGATGGGTGGTCGGGAGGCGGTGACGGTGCTGGCGCCGAACAGAGTGTCCGGTCAGGTATCGTTCCATGGTCAGAGTGTAGAGGTCAGCGAGAACAATCCCTCCATCACGATTGGGCGTGACAAGAACAATACCTTTTCCGTGCTGGACAGCATGTCCTCCCGGGTGCATGCCAAGGTGGAGTGTCGGCGCGGCAAGATTGTCCTGGTTGACCAGAGCACCAATGGCACCTTTATCGTCACCTCCCAGAAGGAGCGGGCCTTTGTCCACCGGGACGAGTATATCCTGCAGGGTCGGGGCGTGATCGGGTTGGGACGGGAGGTCAATGCCAGCGATCCGCTGGCGGTGCATTTTTCCTGCTGACCGGCCTGACGCCGGCGGCAGGCCGGCACGGGGTTGGCCGGGCGGACGTGTCATTTCTCTCGAGGGGTGGGAGGGTGCCAATGGTGGTGCAGGGCGGTCAGCAGCCCTGAGCTGCTGGGCTCTGTGGCAATCACCGTCACCGGTTGACCCAGTTGCCGAATGGCCTCGGCGGTGACCGGGCTGATGGCGGCGATGCAGAGGCCGGCGAGCCATGCCGCGCCGCAGGGTGGCAGTGCCGCCATGAAGGCCTGGGCCGTGCGTCCACTGAAGAACAGTACCGCGTCCACCTCGCCGTTGGCGAGGGCATTCTGTACCACCGGGGGCAACGCCGTGATGGGTTCCGCCCGGTAGGCCACCACCTTTTCCACGCTGTATCCCGCCTCCTGCAGTTGCGTTGCCAGCTCTTCCCGTCCCTGCTCGGCCTGGGGAAAGAGAAACCTTTTCTGGTAGTGGTCGGCCGCCGGTCCCGGGGTGTCGTGGTGGGCCTGTTCCCACTGGATGACGGCCTGTGCCAGGGCGGTGCCGCCTGCGGCGGTCGGGGGTACGTGGACAGACCAGCCCTGTTGGCGCAGGATCTCGGCGGTCTGGGCGCCGACGGCGAAGAAGGGCGGGGGGGTGACACCGGGCGGCATGGCGGTCACGATGGCCCGGGCGCCGTTGGCGCTGGTCACCAGGATGCCACGCCAGTCAACCTGTCCGGCGGGTATGTTGGTGTCGGGATCGGTCGCGCGGCAGCAGGATCGCAGGGCGTGCGCCAGTCGTGAGGCATCCCGTGGGGGT
>JAMOAX010000271.1:0-2107 GCA_039908555.1 Magnetococcus sp. DMHC-8 | reverse complement strand
GAAGATCGAATACATCGTCCGCTTCAACTCTTTCTCTACCACCCGGGCCGTGCTGTTGAGGGCCATGGAGGCGGCAGCAGGAATTTGCCGCGCCATGTCGCTGAAGGCCTGCTGGATGCCGGAACTGTCAAAGCGGACGCTGATCATGACAATGGCGGTTCCGGCCTGCGTACACCGAGAATCCGCTCCCTCCCCATGGCCACGTCCTTGCCCAGCCGGGTCAACCGCACCGATGTCACGCCGTCAGTCTGATCCAACTCGACCAAGCCATGCTCTTCCAGCCAGCCTGCGTCCTCAACCAGCAGCATCATGCTGACCACCAGATAATCGCACAGCATTTCCAGGTCGGCGGTGTACCCGGCAGAGTTGTGCAGCGTCTGCAAAACTCTCAACCGCCGCAGTTCCGCCGTGAGTGTGGCAAGACTCTTTGTCATTTCAATTCCTTGCTGAGTTGATGCTCGTAAAGCACCCCCAATCTCTGGTCGATGCGGTTCATCGTATCCCGCAATCCATCCATCTCGGCATGCAGCCGGGTGAACTGGTTGCGAACAGCCTCCAGCGACTCGGAGGTCGGGAAATATTCCATCTGCGTCTCCAGTTTGGTGAGGCGGGTCTCGATGGAGATGTCCCGTTCCTCGTTTTTTCTTTCCGAGACGGTGAATTCGTTCCGCGTCACGAACGAACGGTGCAAACCCCAGGAGATCCAGAATGTCGCGCCAGTGAACAGGGTCACCAGCCATGCCGTGATGACCTCCCACCAGCCACTATCGCTCAGTTCCATCGGGGAGTCCTCCTTCCAGCGTTGGGGGTGCTTTACGTGGGTGCTACGGGTTCTTGGAAGGGGTGTTATTGCCTTCCGACAGGAATACCCCGGCCAGGGAGGCCAAGCCACCTGCCACCTGAACGGCGGTGTTAGCGGTCGTGGTCGGATCATGTCCAGTAAAAAGGGCCGCACAAGCCGCCAGGGCGGCCCAGGTGGAGGGCTCGCGGAAACGGTTCAGAAAATTGGCCATGCTGTTTTCTCCTTGTTGGTCAGAGATCAATACGTCCAGACCGTCGGGCGAGGACGACCAGGACCGGGTTCGATGGTATCGAGGTGGATGAAACGGGTGTTGTGCGGCCCGGCCTGACTGATGCCGATGCCGGTGAAACAGCCTTGCTGAAGGGCCAGGGTGAGCAGACGGTGGGCGTCCGCACCGGAAATCTGGATATCCACCGCTTTGCCTGTGGTGTGCGGACCGCACGGCCCCGTGTGGGAGGCTTGCATGTTGTAGTTCGGGCAGCGGAACCCGGAGGTCACCACCATCGGTTGACCAAAGGCAGTGCGCAATTTTTCCAGCTCAGTCATGAAGCTGTCTTCCATCTCCTGCCTGCCGCACCCGCAGTGACAGGCGAGTTCAGCCTCGGAAAAGTGAGGCCACTTGGTGTTTCCCGGCATTTTTCAACCTCCAAAAAGAAAGGAGCCCGACGAGGGCTCCAGTGGTAAAATCAGTTTTGTCCCATGACGCGATGCCAGTTGGCGATGTACTGCTCGACAGTGCCCTTGCCAAGCGGCGTGTTGTACCACGCCTTCCAGTAGGCGGCCTGTCCATCGATATCTCCGGCAGATGGCAGCATATCTGGGCAGCGCAGATAGTGAACCCGGCACATCGCGCAGGCATACGCCAGATCCGATGCCAACCGGGCGTGGTCCGGTTTGACATACGGACCCAGAATGTTGAGCCCCAGCTTGGTGCGCCCGTGCAGGAAATTCTGCCAGATGTCGTCGTGGGTCGGTCTTTCCATTTGCCACAGACCACGCGCCGGGCCACCACCCAACTGCTGCAAGTAGCGCAGGCCGGACTCCTGAATGGCCGTGCCAAGTACCAACTCCTCTGCGGCATCGCTCCACAGGTCGAGTCGTTGGAGGGTGGGTCGGATGACCAGGTCACGAAGCTGCTGAGGGTCCAATCCATTCATCGGGGTAATCTCCACTGCACGTCGTCTGATTAAACTGCCGTCACCGAGCGCGAACCGCGCCCATTTCCTGAATAGCTCTTTCACTGCCTCCAGGCCGCCGACAACCCATTCCGATTGCCTGCCTTCCCAGAAATGTCGGAATCTTTTG
>JAMOAX010000270.1:0-2150 GCA_039908555.1 Magnetococcus sp. DMHC-8 | reverse complement strand
CAACCGGCTGTCGGGAGGCAATGAGGAGGCCGGGGTCCGCGCCACGATGGAGACCATTGCCGACCTGTTGGTGGAAAATCTGGCGGATGGCAGTGCTGCCCTGCGAGCCGTTCTGCCCAAACTGCTGGACCGATGTGAATTGCTCATGCAGGTAGGCGATGAATATCGCATCCGTACCGAGGAGAGTACCGCCTGGAATGATGAATTTTTGCGACACGGCAGCGAATTGGCCAGCGAATCCTATCGGATCGACGCCGAACGAGGCGACCGTTTGCGTCGCCGTTTGGGTGAACGGCTCAAAAAACTCTCTGTGCCACACGGTGATTCCAAGGTTGAACGCAGGATTCAGATACTGTTTGATACGCGCCGTCCAGAGGAAGAGGATCTGTTCTTGTGGGTGCAAGAGGGATGGGTAACGGACGAGGCTTCGGTGCGGGCCGAGGCACGGGCAGCAGGCAACGCTTCGCCGGTCCTGTTTGCCTTTGTGCCCAAACGCTCTGCGGATGACTTGCGACGCTGCCTGATCGACTACAAGGCGGCCGTGACCACCCTGGAACGGCGCGGTCTGCCCAGTACTGCCGAAGGCGGGGAGGCTCATGCGGCCATGGAGACCACCCGGCATAATGCCGATGCCCGCATTCGTGCCCTGTTGGACGAGGCCTTGTCGGGTATGCGCATTTTCCAGGGGGGTGGCAATGAAGTGGTGGGTGAAGATATTCAGGATGCTGTGCTGGAAGCGGCAGAACATGGGATACACCGTCTGTATCCCCAGTTTCCGGCAGGTGATCATCCCGGCTGGGGCAAGGTGTATGACAAGGCCAAAGCGGGCGCGCCCGATGCCCTGAGATCAATCGGTCATGAGGGGGAACCGGCGAGTCATGGAGTATGCAAAGCCATGCTGGGCTATCTGGGGAGTGCCAAAGCGGGCAAAGAGATTCGCAGTCATTTTGAAAGCAAGCCCTATGGGTGGCCCCGTGACGCAGTGGACGGGGGATTGCAGGTATTGTTGACAGCCGGACTGGTGCGGGCCGCCGACGAATATGGCAAACCCATTCCCGCCAACCTGCTGGAACGCAATGCGGTGGGCAAGACGCTGTTCCGGGCAGAAGCAGTCAGTGTCACCACGGCGCAGCGTATCCAGATACGCCGCTTGCTGCAAAAGATGGGCTGTCCGGCCAAACAGGGCGAAGAATCGCTGGCGGTTCCCCAGTTTTTGCAACATCTCCAAGCGTTGGCGGACCGAGCCGGGGGCGATCCGCCCAAACCTCCTCCTCCCGATACGGCGACTCTGGCCGAGGTGCGCGCCGCCGTCGGCAACGAGCAGTTGATGATCCTCTACACCCATCGGGAGGAACTGGAACACTCCGTGACCACGTGGACCGGGTTGGCAGAAAAAATCGCTCTCCGTTGGCCCGCCTGGGAAGCGGTCAGAAAACTGTTGCACCATACCGAAGGGTTGAAAGGGGTCGGTCGCTACCAGATCCAGGCCGACGAGATTGCCAGCCAACGCCTGCTGTTGGGTGAACCGGACGCGGTGGCTCCCCTGCTGGCCGGGTTGAGCCAGTTGCTCCGGGAAGAGGTGAATGGACTCCTGGCTCAGCACCAAACCCGGCATGACGAGGGGATGGCCCGGTTGCGGCAGGATGCCCATTGGGAGCGGTTGGAACCGAAGCAGCGTCATGCCCTGCTGGCGGAGGCCAAGTTGACAGAGGCCGAACGGCCAAACCTGGATGTGGGCAGTACGGAAACGCTGCTGGCCTCCCTGGGGCGTTTTCCTCTCTCCATGCTCTCGGATCGGGTGGCGGCGATGTCGCGCCGGTTTGATGAGGTGCTGGAGGGGGCGGCAGCCCTGCTGGAACCACAGGCGCGCACGGTCATGCTGCCCAAAACTACCTTGACAACCGAGGCGGAACTGGAACACTGGCTGGAACAGGTTCGGGCACAACTCAAGACGGCCCTGGCCCAGGGACCGGTGATGATTCGGTGAGTATTGGGAGAATTCAGCAAATGTGTGCATTGGATAGGACATTGCGCGGCAGGCTGGAACGAACGGTGAAGGAGGCCAGACAACTGGCCGAATCTGCCGCCCGTGTCGCCCTGGGCTATCTGGGAGTGGCCGACCCGGAGGCACCAAAGCATCTGTCCGACCA
>JAMOAX010000100.1:0-11037 GCA_039908555.1 Magnetococcus sp. DMHC-8 | reverse complement strand
TGTTGACTTTAAAAGAAGCCGAAGCCGGTTTTTGCTTCGGCGCTTTATAACATGCGCCGCAGGCAGTCTGCAGGTGGTTCACGAAGGTTTTGATTATCGTTATTGTCCGGCAGGAGTGCCAGATTTCGCCAGTTTGCCTGCGGCGCATGCTGAAAAAGCCGCAGCAAAAAGCGGCTGCGGCTGCTTTTTAAAGTCAACGGCAAAGTCCCAGGGCTCTGCCCTGGACCCGCCAGGGGGGTGACCCCCCTGGACCCGCAGGACGGACGATGCGATGATTAAAGTTTTTACGAAAACAGGATGGCCGACAGCTTGGGTCTGTATTCGGCCACCAGGGCATGGCCGGGACCGAGCAGGTCGAACACCTGCAGCAGGGCCTTGCGGCCGGCTGAATCCTGGGTGTTTTTGTCCCGGCGAATGACCTCCAGAAACTGATTCATGCCTTCCGCATACCGTTCGTGCCGGATCAAGCCATGTCCCAGGGCCATGCGTGCGGCCAGATTGCCGGGGGTGGCGGCCACTTTTTCCTGCAGGTCTTCCAGGTTGTCCTTGCCCTGACCGCCGGCGAAGGCCAGGCGGGCCCGCAGCAGTTTGCCCTCCGGGCTCTCTGCGGTTTTGATCGGCAGCCTGGCAAAAAACGGCTGGGCTTCGGAGGTGCGACCGGAGTTGAGCAGGACCCGGATCATGCCCAGCAGGCTGAGGACATGAGAGGGCTCCTGCGCCAGCACCTGGGCGAAGATTTCCTCGGCCTTGTTCCATGCGCCCTGATCGGCCAGAATGCCTGCCTGTTGCGCCAACCGGTCCAGGGGCGAGGGAATGGCCCGGTCCAGGAATTGCCGGACGGCCTGTTCCGGCAATGCGCCGGTAAATTCATCCTCCACTTCGCCGTCCACGAACAGCATGACGGTGGGAATGCTGCGCACGCCGTACTCCCGGGACAATTCCGGATTTTTGTCGGAATCCACCTTGGCCAGTACAAAGCGTCCTTCCTTCTCCCGGAGCAGTTTTTCCAGTATGGGGCCCAGGGCCCGGCACGGTGCACACCAGGGTGCCCAGAAATCCACCAGCACAGGCACATCGCTCGACCGTTCCAGGACATCCCGGTCGAAGGAAGCCTGATCCACATCAATCAGCCACTCTGTCTTTTTCATGAGGTCACCCCCTTGTCCATTGCATAGGTTGGCCGTTGCCACTGCTGCCAGTGGTCACCCGGTTGCCGGCTGTCCACAGCCCTGCCGTCAGGATACACGTTGACGGCCCGATCTTCAACACGGTTGTCAACCCACCTGGGCCGCATTCTACACGGGGAAGCATGCCAATGAAAACCATTGCAATGCAGGAGATCCCTTTGTTAGACTCCTTTGCCTGATTGCGGATGTGGTGAAATTGGTAGACACGCTGTCTTGAGGGGGCAGTAGCTCACGCTGTGCCGGTTCAAATCCGGCCATCCGCACCAGACTCACCCTGTCGCCTGGACGGGATTGCGGGTCCAGGGGGGTCACCCCCCTGGCGGGTCCAGGGCAGCGCCCTGGGATTTTGCCGTTGCTTTTCAAGAAAGCCGAAGCCGGTTTTGCTTCGGCGCCCTCGGCATGCGCCGCAGGCAGTCTGGCGGGTCTTGGCACATCAAGAAAGCCGCAGCCGGTTTTTGCTTCGGCGTCCTCACGGCGGGATCATCCAGCCCATGGGGTTCAGCATGTCCGTCGGTCTGGACATTTGGTTGGTGTTGTAATTCATGTGGTTAACTGCTCCGGTGACCGACTGGAACCGTCCGCTCATCTCCCACACCCCCCTGTCGATCAGGTCAATGTTGTGCGCCATGGATTGCACGTTGTGGGTCATGCCCGCCACGGCACCGTTCATGCCTTTCACATCGCCGTTCATCTTGTGCATTGCCCCGGCGATGGACGGAATGCCCTGAATATTTTGACTCATGCTGGTGACCGAGGCCGTGATGGTGTGCATGTTCTGGGACATGAGGCCGAAGTGATTATACATGGTGTTCATGCTTTCGATCATGGTGCTCATGCTGCCGGTCAAATCCGCCACCAGGAACAGAATGATGGCCCCGCTGCCCGCCAGGACGGTCAGAACCGTCTTGATCAGGCGGTTGGTGCGCTGGGAGATGGTGGCGGCCCGACCGTCGATGGCCGCCATCTCGGCATCAAACTGGTTGAGGGTCTGGACGAGCATGTCCAGGGTGGACTGCATTTCCTGTTCCTGATCCATGGTGGGGGTCTCCGGCCGTAATGGGGGCGGTGGCGGCGTGCCTTACGGAAAAGGTGAAAAGGCGTTGAACAGCTTCATGGGACGGGACATGCGGTGTACGTCCTGATCGATCCGGTGGACGGAACCATCCATCACCCGGAAGGTGTCGGTCATGGTGCCGACGTGCCGGGTGATGCGGGTCAATCCCTGGTCAATCGACTGCATGCGGTGGGCAATGTCGTTGATGTGGCCATTCAGGGCGGTGACCGATCCTTTCATGGCCTCCACCTCCTGGACGATCATCGGCATGGGGGCCATGTATTGATCCATCTGCACGATTACGGCCCGCATCTCACCCATATCCTTGGACATGGAGGTGAACTGCTTGTTCATGGTGTCGATCACGTCGATCATGTAGGTGATTTTCGAGGTCAGCACCAGCAACAGGAACAGAAAGATGATGGCCACCACCCCCAGACTGATCATGCCCACCCGCAGGATGGAGGTCACCCGGACGGCCACCCGCAGATTCAGGCGACTGCGCACATCCATGGCATCCCGGAAGTTGGCGATGGCCTGGCGCAAGGCGGCATGTTGTTCCAGGGTCAAATTCATGCCTGTACCCCCGGGTGATCCGGTTCGACCCGGGCGGTGGGAAGAGACCCGCCGGTCATGCCTGGCCGGTTGCGCATGAGGGTGTAATACATCAGCGGAATCACCAACAGGGTCAGGATGGTCGAGATGAAAATGCCAAAGATCAGGGAGATGGCCAGTCCGGAAAAGATGGGATCGTCCAGGATGAAAAAGGCGCCCAGCATGGCCGCCAGGCCGGTGAGAATGATGGGTTTGGAACGGATCGCCCCGGCCCGGATCACCGCATCCCGGAACGGTATCCCGGCGGCCACCTCCTCGTTGACAAAATCCACCAGCAGGATGGAGTTGCGGACGATGATGCCGGCCAGGGCGATCATGCCGATCATCGAGGTGGCGGTAAATTGTGCGCCCAGCAGGGCATGGCCCGGCATGACGCCGATGACGGTCAACGGAATGGGGGCCATGATGATCAGGGGTACCAGATAGGACTGGAACTGGGCCACCACCAGCAGGTAGATCATCAGCAGACCGACGGCATAGGCGATACCCATGTCGCGGAAGGTTTCATAGGTGACCTGCCACTCCCCATCCCATTTGATGCTGTAATGGTAGGGGGTTGTCGGTTGTTCGATAAATTTTTGGACGATGGCCTGTCCCCCTTCCACCGTCACCTGCTGCATGGCCCGAATGATGTCCATCATGCCGTACAGAGGGGAGTCCAGGTGGCCTGCCATGTCCCCGGTGACATAGACCACTGGCACCAGATCCTTGTGGTAGATGGCATTTTCCAGTGGGGCGGTCTGGACGGTCGCCAGTTCCGAGAGGGAGACCAGCGTACCCGAGCCGCTTTTGACCCGCAGAGAGAGAATGGCGGCCGGGTCCGCCTTGGCGGCCAGGGGCAACTCCAGGCGGATCGGAATGGCAAGCTTGACATCCTCCCGGTGCAGGTAGGAGAGCTCTGTGCCATGCAGGGCGGTCATCAGCAGGTCCACCACCGCCTGCTGGGGAACCCCCAGCAGGGCCGCCTTCTGGCGATCCACCTGGACGATCAGGCGTTGGCCGGGTGTTTCGATGCTGTCGTCTACGTCCACGATATCCGGTGTTTTTTCAAAGATCTGCCGCACGGCCCGGGCGACCCGGATCTGGCCGTCATAATCGGGCCCATAGACTTCGGCCACCAGGGGCGACTGCACCGGCGGACCGGGCGGCACCTCCACCACCTTGATGTTGGCCTGCCAGGGCAGGCCGATCTTTTGCAACGGGGCGCGGAGTGCTCGGGCGATTTCATGGCTCTTGCGGGTGCGGTCGTGCTTGTCGGTCAGGTTGACCTGAATGTCGGCCACGTTGTGGCCCGAGCGCAAATAATACTGGCGCACCAAACCGTTGAAACCCACCGGCGACGAGGTGCCCACGTAGGCTTCGTAGTCGGTCACCTCCGGGATGGTCGCCAGATGGGCGGTCAGTTCCCGCACCACGCCGGCCGTCTCTTCCAGGGTGGTGCCTTCCGGCATGTCCACCACCACCTGAAACTCCGACTTGTTGTCGAAGGGGAGCATTTTCATCACCACGCTTTGATTGACCGCCAACCACAGGGAGCCGGCGATCAGCAGCAGGACCAGCAGCCCCAGCAGCAGTTGGTTGGCCACGAAGCGGGGGCTCATGACGAACGGGCGGTAGATGCGGGTAAAAAAGCCCAGCACCCGGGGTGATACCTCTTCTCCTCCCCCGCCCTGGTGCTGGTGGTGGGCGGCCACCGCCTGCAATCCCTTGAGGGAGAGCCAGGGGGTGACCACAAAGGCCACGATCAGGGAGAGCAGCATGCCGATGCTGGCATTGATGGGAATGGGGCTCATGTAGGGCCCCATGAGGCCGGTGACGAAGGCCATGGGCAGCAGGGCGGCAATGACGGTAAAAGTGGCCAGAATGGTCGGTCCCCCCACTTCGCCCACCGCCGCCGGAATGATCTCCAGCAGGGGCTTGTGGCTGAGTCCCAGATGGCGATGAATGTTTTCCACCACCACAATGGCATCGTCCACCAGGATGCCGATGGAAAAAATCAGGGCAAACAGGGAGACCCGGTTCAGGGTGAAGCCCACCGCCCAGTTGGCAAACAGGGTCAGTGCCAGGGTCAGGGTGACGGCGACTCCCACGATGATGGCCTCCCGCCAGCCCATGGCGATGAAAACCAGCAGGACGACAAAAAAGGTCGCAAAGGCCAGTTTGCCGATCAGTTTGCTGGCTTTGGCGTCGGCGGTCACCCCGTAGTCCCGGGTGATGGTCACCTGGACATCGTCCGGGAGCAGATGGGCCCGCAATTGTTCCACCTGGTCGATGACGCTGCTGGCAATCGCCACGGCATTGGTGCCGGCCTTTTTGGCCACGGCCAGGGTGACTGCCGGAAATTCACCCCGGGTTTTGAGCCCTTTTTTCTCGGCACCCGGCCCGGTGCCAAACCAGAGATAGGTTTCCGGCTGGCCGGTCTCCATTTTGACCTGGGCCACGTCGCGCAAAAAGACCGGTGCCCCGTTGAAAACGCCAACCACCAGTTCATCCAGTTCCTCGGGGGTGCTCAAAAAGGTGCCGGCCTGCACCGGTATCGAGCGGTTGTCCCGGGTGATGTTGCCCAGGTTCCGGGAATAGTTGGCGCCTCCCAGGCCGCTTTCCAGATCGGCCGGGGCGATGCCATAGCCGGCCAGTTTTTGCGGGTCCAGCAAAACATGGGCGATGCGCTGCTGTCCGCCGATGGTATAGACATCCCGGGTGCCCGGGACGCGCTTGAGTTCGGTCTCCAGGCTGTGGGAGATTTGGGTCAGTTCCGCCGCCGTCCGGTCTGGATTGGCCGACCAGAGGGTCAGGGTCACAATGGGCACGTCGTCGATCCCCTTGGGTTTGACCAGAGGCTGGCCGACCCCCAGGTTGCGGGGCAAAAAATCCTGATTGGAAAAGATGGCATTGTAGATGCGCAGGATGGCCGCGGTCCGGTCTTCACCCACCTCATAGCGGACAGTCAGGACGGACATGCCAGGGCGGGAGACGGCATAAATATTTTTCACACCGTCTATTTCCGACAAAACCTGCTGGGCGGGCACCGACACCACCCGATCCACCTCCTTGGCGGAGGCCCCGGGATAGGGGATGAACACGTTGGCAAAGGTGACCGAGATCTGCGGTTCCTCCTCCTTGGGGGTGATCAGCACGGCAAACAGTCCGAGCAGGAAGCCCACCAGGGCGAGCAGGGGGGTGATTTCCGAATCCTGAAATTTTTTGGCCAGTGCGCCGGCGATACCCAACTCCTGTGCGTGGCTCATGATGTGCCACCTGCCCGTTTGGCCTGGAGATGTTGACCCGCCCGCACCGGATCGAGTGCCACCTTGTCACCCGCACGGAGCCCGGAGAGCAGTTCAATCCAGCCCCCCTCCCGCCCTGCGCCGGTCAGGACCGGTCGCAGGGTGACCTCCTGGCCGTTGACCACGTAGACGGCGGTCAATTCGCCCCGTCGCACCACGGCGGCACCGGGAATCAGCAGCCGTTTGTGCTCGCCCACCTTGAAAATGGTTTTGAGCAGGGTGCCCGGAAAGACCCCCTCCAGACCGGGCGGCAACTGGACCCGGACATTGAAAGCATGACTTTTTTCGTCGGCATAGGGGAAAAACACCAGGGATTTGGCCGCCACCCGTTGCTGATCGGCGAGCAGGACCTCCGCATGGTTGTGACGGCGTATCAGGGGCAGCCAGTTCTGGGGGACGGCGGTTTGGACCCGCAGGCTGTCCAGCGACATGCCGGTGAAGAGGGGGGTGCCGACATTGGCGGTCTCCCCCAGTTGGATCAGCCGTTTGACCACATAGCCGCTGTAGGGGGCACGCACCACGGTATCGGAGACGCTTTCGCTGGCGGTCGTCACCTGGGCCTGATCGGCATCCACGCCGGATTTGGCCGCCTCCAGGCTGGCCCGGGCCTGATCCATCTGGGAGGCCGTGACCATCTTTTTGTCAAACAGGGTGGAGAGTCGCTGGTACTCTTTTTCGGCCCGCACCAGGTTGGCCGAGGCGCTGGCCAGTCCTGCCTTGGCCCGCAGCAGCCCGGCCTGGTTGACCTTGCCCTGAAAACGCAGCAAAACCGTGCCTTCCTTGACAAAGTCGTTGACATCAAAATTGATCTCCGTGACCGTGCCACTGGTCTTGGCCGTGACCGTTGCCAGATGGATGGCCTCCACCATACCATCCAGGACCAGTTCGCTGGGTACCATGCGTTCCACCGCCGCCTCGGCAGCCAACGGCAGTTCCCCCTCTGCCCTGGCCGGAGCGGGCCATGACAAGGTGGTCAGACACAGTGCAGACCAGAACAGCGACGCAAACCTTGCCATGGTGTGACCTCACGATGATGGATGGAGACGACGGGGGTGCGGTGATCCTTCAGTGCTGGTTCCAGGCATTGACGGCCTTGAGATCCTGTCCGGAGAGCAGACCGGCGACATATTTCAGCCCCAGCGATTGCTGGACATAGGCATAGCGGGACTGGGCATGATCCCGCCTGGCGCGGAACAACTCGCGCTGGGAGGCCACCACGTCGGTCATGGTGCGGATGCCCGCCTCGTACCCTGCCTCCGTGGTCTCCAGATTGCTTTGCGCCGAGATCAACACCTGGCGTGTGGCCTGGATCTGGGCGATGGCCGACAGCACGCCCCGATAGGCATCCCGGGTCTGCCGGATCACCTGCCGGCGCACCACGTCCTCTGTCTCCCGGGTCATGTTGTGGGCCGCGTTGGCCTGTCGCACCTTGGAGGTGACTCCGTGGCCGGCATACAGGGGCATGGTCATCTGCACGGTCAGAGAGTCGCTGCGCAGCACCCCCCCGGCCAGTTGCGGCGGAGCCCCGCTGTCCGAATCAAGGTGGGCGGCCACCACGTCGATGGCGGGCAGATGGCCCGCCAGGGCCGCCTGGGCGCTGCTTTCAGCCATTTCCCGGTCCAGACTGGCCATGTGCAGGGTGAGATTGTCGGTCTGGGCTGTCTGTACCCAGCTTTCCATATCCGCCGGGTCCGGTTTGATCAGCGGGATCTCCTCTTTCAGGGGGGCCAGGGTGGTGACAGGCTGCCCGACCACCTCGGCCAGTGCCTCCAGTCGGCCCTGCAACTGATCCTCGGCGCCGATCACCCCGGTTTCTGCCAGATCAAATGCCGCCTGGGCATCATGCAGGTCGGTCATGACGGCAGAGCCCACCTCCAGGCGGGCCTTGGTGCTGGCCAGGCGTTGCGCCATGGCCTCCTTTTCAGCCAGCGCCAGTTGCCGGGCATCCATGGCCAGCAGGGCCTCGTAGTAGAGCTTGACCGAACGCATCATCAACTCCTGTTCGGCGGCAGCATACTCCACCAGTGCCTTTTTTTCTGCTTTTTTGGCCTTTTCGTAACCCTTGATACTGTCCCAGTGGAAGACAGGCACCTGCAGGGAGAGGGTATAGCTGTCCACATTGTACCGGTCGCTGACCGGTTTTTGCAGACGGACGGTGCTGTGCTGCACGGTCAGGGCACTGCTGGGCAGCAGGGCCGCCAGCCCCTGGGGAACCGCTTCCATACCCATGGCCTTTTTTTCGCCGGCCACCGCCAGTTTGGCATCATGCTCGACTGCCAGGGCGTGAATCTGCAGCAAATCCTCCGCATGGGCCGCAGGCGTGCGCAGCATCCAGAAGCAACAGGCAGCACAAAAGATCGGTATGACAACTGAATTCTTGCGCACGCGGCTTCTCCAAAACGATTTATACATCCAGATTCGGCAGTTGCAATGCCAACCCTTTTTTCCGCCATTCGGTCACACCGCCCAGCAGCTCACAAGCTGCCAGACTGTAACATAAAAAAGCCTCCAGTGCAATCGCCGTGCGCGGTCCCGTGCGGCAGATGAGCACATACTGTCGATCCGGAGCAAAGGCTTCGGGTTTGAACCGGGACCGGAAACTGGCCGAAAAAATGGTGGTGTTTTCCAGGTTGTCCAGGTCGTGGTCACAGGGGAACAGCACCGATCCGGGGATCACCCCCTGCCGGTGTTCCATCGGGGTCCGCACATCCAGCAGGGTGAGGGTGGGGGGAGGGGCTTGCAGCAGCAGGGCGAGTTGTTCAACAGAAATCATTTCGGAATCGATGGCCTGGGCCAGAATCCGCTCCGGGGGGAAGTCTTGGGTTGACACGGCAATACGGGCTCCTTGATGGCCAGAAGGGTAGGTGTTCACCAACGGTCGGGCATTATCCTCCCTCTTGGGTGGTCGCGCAAAGGCAAAATGGCAGGGAGGGGTGTGGCCGGGTGCAGAGGGGCGAGCAATGTGTTGGTCGGCATCAACCCTGCGGCGTCATGCTCACCACCAGGCGCACGCCCAGTGCCGCCAATGCCGTTTCGATCCGGGGCAGTTTGGAGGGGTGGCCGGGGTCCAACAGACGACGGACCTCTTTTTCGTCATGGTTCAAGCGTCTGGCCAGGGCCACCTTGCTGATGCCCGACTGGCGCATGGTCAGGTAGAGGGCTGTTTTGGCGGAGAGCAGGGCGGGCAGCACTGCCCAGTGGTGGTGCCTGCCCCGGGGCAGCGAGGGCTGGGGTATGGGACGGTCGTGCCGAATGCGGTCGGCCACCGAGGCGGCCAGCGCGGCGGTCACGGTGGTCAAGGCCTCTGCCAGGGTGGCTCCCCCGCTGCCGATTTCGGGAAAGTCGGGCAGGGCCGCCTGGAACGCGGTATCGTTTTTTTGCCGGACCACGACCGGATAAAAAAATTGCATTTCCACCTGGAATCCGCCTCCCGGCCCACTTGGCCCGATGTTCCGAACCGGACATACCGCCACGTTATCTTTATCGGTCGAAAAATGTCGGACATTAGCAAAAAATTTCGGTCAAAAATGTCCGCCTCCTCGCGCCGGTTGGGGTTTCTGCGGTCCTGTGGATGGTCTCGGATCGGTCAAAAAAGTCCGACAGCGGTCCGATGATCGGCAAACCGGACAGGAATGTCCGAAACAGCATGGAGCGGATTGGGTCGGCAAAGGGGGGTGGCACGGACAAAATCAACCACCGCCAGTCAAAATCAACCACCCTCCAAAACAACGCGGTTTTCCTTGTAATAAAGTGCTTGTTAATGCAGATATTTTTCTTGACACTTTTCGCGGTTTCGGGCTCCAATGGGGTCGAGTGGCATCCCTGGATGCCTCGTCGGTACGGACAAAATCAACCATCCCGTGGCTGTGTGGGGTGATTCGGTATTCCCTTGCGATCAGGAGTATGCACCATGACCATTTCCATCAACAACTCGACCACCCTGTTGATGACCCGGCAGGTGATGGAGAGATTGAACGGTGACTTGCAGAAAAATTTTCAACGGCTGGCTTCCGGGGTGCGGGTCAACTCGGCCAGTGACGGGGGCAGTGCCGTGGCGGTCGCCATGCGGATGGCGGCCCAGGTCAGTGGCACGAGTGTGGCCAAGCAGAATGCCAACGATGCCATGTCGTTGCTGCAGGTGGCGGATGCGGCCCTGCGGGAGACGGCCAATGCCCTGCAGAAGGTGCGGGATCTGGCGGTGGATGCCACCACCAGCACCAAGTCAGCCAATGACCGGGCGGCCTCTCTGGCGGAAGTCAAGCAGTTGGTGAGTGAAATCAGTCGACTGGCCACGGATACGTCGGTGTTTGGTCAAAAGCCGCTGCGGGGTGCTTTTACCGCCACCGTGCAGGTGGATGCCGAGGCCGGGCGGGCGATGACCATGGCCATTGCCGGCGCCAGTTTGCAATTGTTGGACCTGGGCAGGAGTGGTTCCAAGTTGAACGTCAGCACGGCGGGTTCTGCCAGTGCCGCCATCGGGGTGGCGGATGCCGCCCTGAACTCGGTCGCCCAGATGCGGGCTGCGCTGGGGGGCATGCAGAGTCGCCTGTCCAGCATTGTCAGCTCTCTTGATTCCCTGTCCTTGGCCTATACCGGCGCCCGTTCCCGCATCATGGATACCGACATGGCAGCCGAGACGGCGGACATGACCCGCAACAGCATCCGGCAGCAGGCGAGCATTGCCGTCATGGCCCAGGCCAACATGCAATCCCAGTCGCTGCTGAAACTGTTGAATGCTGGCGGCGGCGCCTGAGCGCTGCCTGGCCCTTCCGGCACCTCTTTTGCCGCCGGCGACATGTGCGCCGGCGGCTTTAAAATGGCTGCGGGTCCAGGGGGGTCACCCCCCTGGCGGGTCCAGGGCAGCGCCCTGGGATTTTGCTGTTGCTTTTCAAAA
>JAMOAX010000269.1:0-2154 GCA_039908555.1 Magnetococcus sp. DMHC-8 | reverse complement strand
TGATTCATGATGTCCAGCGTTGTTCCCAGGCGAGCGGCCACCGTTTGGTCTCCACGCCGCCCGGCGCACTGAATCCCCCCCATCCCGTGGTGGCCACCACCCGATGGCAGGGCAGCAGCAAGGGCAACGGATTGGCGCCCACCCCCCGCCCGACGGCGCGGGGGGCGCTCTGCAGCTGCCGGGCCAGCTCTCCGTAGCAAACGGTCTGACCGGGAGGGATGGCCGCCAGTTGCCGGGCCAGACGCTGCTGGAAAACCGTTCCTGCCCAGACCAGGGGAAAGGAGACCGGCCGGAGCAGCCCGGCAAAATAGTCGGCCAGCCAGGCCCGCACCTGCCGCAGCAGATCGGGGTCGACAGGAGGGAGGGGGGTCGGCGGCCTTTCCCACAGCAGCGCGGTGACCGCGCCCTGGTGGGTACGGATGGCCGCAAAAGTCGGCGAGAGGAGAGGCTGCAAGGCGGCCGGCATCCCCGCCAGGGCGCTGGCAGGGGTCGTGTTGTCCCACTCCTGCACGCCTGTTCCCACACCAACGAGTCGTTTCACCCTGGTTCTCTCCATGCCTGATCACCTTGATTCATCCCGTCATCCCGTTGTCGACCGCGAGCCGCTGATTGCCTGGCTGGCCGCCGGCTGCCGGCCCCCGTCCCAGTGGCGGATCGGTACGGAACATGAAAAATTCGGTTTTCACAAACAGACCCTGTTGCCCCTCGCCTACGACGAACCCCACGGTGTGCGCGCCGTGCTGGAAGGGATGGCCGCCCGTTTTGATTGGACCGTGGTGGCCGAGCATGGCCACCCCATTGCCCTGATCAAAGAGCAACTGCCTGGCCACACCCGGGCGAGCATCACCCTGGAGCCCGGTGGCCAGTTGGAACTGTCGGGCGCCCCGCTGGAGAGCATCCATGCCACCCAGGAGGAGATCAACGACCATCTGCAGCAACTGGGCGAGGTGTGCGCCAGCATGGAGGTGGCCTTTCTGGGGGTGGGGGCCCAGCCCAAATGGCCTTTTGCCGTTATTCCCTGGATGCCCAAGGGGCGCTATCGGGAGATGCGGCGTTATCTGCCGAACCAGGGTGCCCTGAGTCTGGACATGATGACCCGGACCGCCACGGTGCAGGCCAACCTGGATTTTGCCAGCGAGGCGGACATGGTCAAAAAATTTCGCCTGTCCATGGCCTTGCAGCCCCTGGCCACCGCCCTGTTCGCCAACTCTCCGTTCCTGGATGGGCAACCGAACGGTTTTCTCTCCTATCGTTCGGAAATCTGGCGGCATACGGACCCGGACCGTTGTGGCTGGCTGCCGTTCGTGTTTGAGCCTGCCTTCGGTTTTGCCCGGTATGTCGAGTATGCCCTGGATGTGCCCATGCTGTTTTTGTACCGGGATGGGCAGTACCAGCCGGCAGATGGTGTGCCTTTTCGCGCCTTTCTGGCAGGCCGTCTGCCCCGTCTGCCCGGCCAGCATCCCACCCTGGCGGATTGGGAGGTTCATTTGTCCACCCTTTTCCCGGACGTCCGGTTGAAGCGGTATCTGGAGCTGCGGGGTGCCGATGCGGGCAATTCGGCCACCTTGTGTGCCTTGCCGGCCTTCTGGAAGGGGTTGCTCTACGATGAGCAGGCCCTGGAGGCCGCCTGGGCGCTGGTGGCCGACTGGTCTCTGGAAGCGCGGGCCCAGGTGCACCGGGCAGTGCCCCGTCTGGCGCTGCGCACCCCCATCCCCGGCCAGCGCACCCTGCAGGATCTGGCCGGGCCGGTGCTGTTGCTGGCCAAAGAGGGGTTGGCCAGACAAAACCGGCGCAACGAACAGGGTTGCGACGAGACCATCTATCTCAAACATCTCTTTCAGGTGGCGGAGAGCGGTCTGACCCCCGCCGAGCGGTTGCTCGAAGCCTACCGGCACCGCTGGCACGGCTCGGTGGACCCGCTGTTTCGCGAACAAGAGTTCGAATCTTTTTACGCCGACTGCGAATAATAAAAAACGATTGCGGGTCCAGGGGGGTCACCCCCCTGGCGGGTCCAGGGCAGCGCCCTGGGACTTTGCCGTTGCTGTTGCCGTTGTTTTTGCTTTTCAAAGCAGCCGCAGCGGTGTTTGCTGCGGCGTTTTTCAGCAGCGCCGCAGGCAAACTGGCGGCCCCTGCCGTTGTTTTTGCTTTTCAAAG
>JAMOAX010000005.1:0-44648 GCA_039908555.1 Magnetococcus sp. DMHC-8 | reverse complement strand
GTCACCCCCCTGGCGGGTCCAGGGCAGCGCCCTGGGACTTTGCTGTTGATTTTGATTTTGAAAAAAAGCCGAAGCCGGTTTTTGCTTCGGCTTGTGCAGCAGGCGCCGCAGGCAATCCGGCGATTGTGAAGTGCTCGTACGTGGACCATGCAACGGGGGCCCTGCCCCCGACCCCGCCAGGGGGATAATCCCCCTGGACCCGCAACAGTGAAAAGGATTTTATAACAGGCACCCCGCTTCGGAACGGCGACAGACCGGTCAGATGCGATGGCTTTTCTTCGTCTTTTCGATATGTTCCGCCAGCTCAAGCCCCAGGGTTTCCAGGGTCTCGTTGACGGCAGCCACCACGGTGGGGGTCTCCTTGGTCACCGTCAGGGTGGTTCCCGAGACATGGACCACAGCCGTCACCTTGGCACGTTGCTCAATCTTGCGCACACTGCGTTCAACACTCATCCGGGCATGGGTAATGGGTCCGAAACGTTGATCCAGATTTTCCATGCGACTGCGAATGCGTTCACATAATTCATCACCCAACTCCACCTGGCGACCTTCCAGCTTGATTTCCATATAGGACCTCGCTCCAAACGTTATGAGGGACACCCGCAACCCGACTCGCCGAACCTGCCGGTCAGAGTGGCCACGGTGCCTGACAGTTTCCTTCTTTCACGCACCCCGCACAAAAAAACCGTGCCGCTGCGTGGTCCAACGGCAGAGCGGCGCAGGCTTCGCCCGTTCTGCCCTCCCCCCCGTCAATCGGGCATCACTTGACGCCAAAAGTCGCCAGCAGTGTGCCCGCCACCACGATCGAACCGATCACGCCGGCCAGGTTGGCAGCCATGGCCGCGGTCAGCAAGCTGCTGTGTTGCAGCATCCGACCCGGATCGGGAGCGGCTTCGGCCCCCCATCGGTTGGCCAGGCGGGCCGCCAGCGGCACCAGCGCCAGACCGGCTACACCGACCAGGGGATTCACCTGTCCGTCACGCCGGTGCAGCCACTTGCCAACCAGCAGCCCCGCCGCACTGCCCACCGCCAGGGCGATCATCCCCAGACAGAACATCGCCACCGTCTCCAGCGAAAAAAACCGTTCCGCCGTCACCCGACCCCCCACCGCCAGGCCGAGCAGCAGGGTCACGCTGGACCACAACCGGGCCTGAACCGTCGCATGACTGCCCACGGCAAAACGTGCCACCACCCCGGACTCCCGCAGCAGATTGCCAAAGGCCAACCACCCCAACAGCGGAGCAATGGTGGGCAACAGCAACAGACAGGGCAGCATCATGACCACCGGAAACCACATTCTTTCCTGATGAGAGACCGGGCGCATGGGCGCCATGATCACCTGGCGCTCCCGCTCGGTCGTCAACAGGCGCACAATGGGAGCCTGTATGACCGGCAGCAGGGCCATGCCGACGTAGAGCACCATCACCATCCTGCCCAGCAGATCGGGCGCCAACCGGTCCGCAAAAAAGACCAGACCGGGCAGATTGGCGCCACCAATCATGCCCACCGCCGCCGCATCCGTCAAACCGAACGGCACACCCAGCCCGGCATGCAGGAGCAGGGCCAACCACAGGGCGACAAAAATGCCCACCTGCGCAGCCACCCCCACCCACAACAGGGCAGGCACGGCCAGCAGCGGGCCAAAATCCGCCAGAAAGCCCAACCCCAGACACAGCAGTCCGGGCAGCAGGCCGGTGCCCACCCCCAGTTCGTACAGCAGGTACAGCACCCCCCCCGGCTCTGCCAGGGAGGAACCGGGCAGATTGGCCAGCAGAATGGCAAACCCGCACGCAAACACAAAAACCGGTTCAAACTCCCGGTGGATGGCCACCGCCAGCAGCAGCAGCCCCACCCCCATCATGGGCAACGACCCCCAGTCCAACTGGGCCAGGCCGGTGGTTTGCCAGAAAAGGAGCAAGGATTCCATAAGCAACCGGGGCGTCAGGCCAACAAAAACAAAATATCGCCCGTCTGGACGGTATCACCCACCTGCACGGCCACCGAGGCGACCCGACCCGCATGGGGGGCGCGGATCTCCGTCTCCATCTTCATGGCCTCCATCATCAGCACCACCCCGCCAGCCTGAACCTGTTCACCGGCCTGGAGCAGAATCCGGGTGATGGTCCCGGTCAGCGGCGCCGGCACCTCCTCGACCTTGGCGGCACCCGCTGCCATCGGGCCGGGCCGGGCCGGCGCGACCGCCACCGGCGCAGCCGCCAACTCGCCATCGGGCCCCACCTCCACCCCGTATACCTGGCCGTTGACCACCACACGATAAAATTCCGTCCTGCCCGCCGCCGCAGGCGGCGGGGCGGCGGGCCTGGCAGCGACCGGCGGGCGGGGAGACGGTTCGACCGAACCGGTGGGTTTTGGCTCGAAACGGTCTGGTTTGCCACGATTTTCAAAAAATTTCAGACCCACTTGGGCAAACAAGGCATAGGTCAGCACATCCTCAATGAGCATCTCTGCCAGGGGGATCGACCGGGCGGTGGCACTCTCCTGCAACTCGGCGGTCAGGCGATCCACCTCGGGTGGCAGCAGATCGGCCGGACGACAGGTGAGGGGTTGTTCTCCCGCCTTCAGGACCCGCGCCTGCAAGGCCGCGTTGACCGGCGCAGGCGTGGCGCCATACTCACCCCGCAAAATGCCCTGCGTCTCCTTGGCGATGGTCTTGTAACGCTCCCCCAGCACCACATTGAGCACCGCCTGCGTGCCGACAATCTGGGAGGTGGGCGTCACCAGGGGAATGAAGCCCAGGTCCTGGCGCACCGAGGGAATTTCCGCCAGGACCGCGTCCATCTTGTGCAACACCCCCTGCTCCTTGAGCTGGCTCTCCATGTTGGAGAGCATGCCGCCCGGCACCTGGGCCAGCAGGATGCGGGCATCCACTCCCTTGAGCCCGCTTTCAAAGGGGGCATACTGCTTGCGCACCTCGCGAAAATGAGCAGCAATCTCCTCCAGTTGTTGCAGATTGAGCCCGGTATCCCGCTCGGTCCCCTGAAAAATGGCCACCACCGATTCCGTCGATGAATGCCCGGTGGTCATGCTCATGGAAGAGATGGAGGTGTCCGCCATGTCCAGCCCCGCCTCGACCGCCTTGACAATGGCCGCCGTGGAAAGCCCGGTGGTGGCATGACAATGCAGGGAGATGGGCACCTGCACCGTCTCCTTCAACCGGGCCACCAGATCGTAGGCCACAAACGGCTTCAAGAGTCCCGCCATGTCCTTGATGCAGATTGAATGGCAACCCATGTCCTCCAACCGCTTGCCCATCTCCACCCAATAGTCCACATGGTGGACAGGGCTGATGGTATAGGAGAGGGTGCCCTGGGCATGCTTGCCCACCTTCAAGGTGGCCCGGATCGCGGTTTCCAGGTTGCGCACATCATTCATCGCATCAAAAATGCGAAACACATCCATGCCGTTGAAAGCGGCCCGTTCCACGAATTGCTCGACCACATCATCGGCATAGTGCCGATAGCCCAGAATATTCTGGCCACGGAACAGCATCTGCATGCGTGTCCTGGGCATGACCGCCTTGAGGCGACGCAACCGCTCCCAGGGGTCCTCTCCCAGAAAACGGATGCAGGCATCAAAGGTGGCCCCGCCCCACATTTCCAGGGACCAGTAGCCCACCTGATCCAGACGGGCTGCAATGGGCAACATGTCGTCGATGCGCATGCGCGTTGCCAGCAGCGACTGGTGGGCATCGCGCAACACCACCTCCGTGATCCCAAGGGGTTTTTTTACCATGATGCCAGACTCCTCGTGCGACCGGTAAAACGATTGAAGCCCACGCCCCGCCTATTCATGGCCGCCATCACAGGCCACGGTGCGACCGGGAACGGTAGGCATGGACGGCCGCCGCAATGGCCGCCACCCGCTCCGGTTCCAGGCCGACCTCCCCCACCGGTGGCACGGCGGAGACCGGTCGATACCGTGCGCACCAACGGGACAGCTGTCCGATCAACAGACGCAGACAGACCATCAGGACCATGAGCACGCCCATGCCCAGCCATACCAGCACCAACCCACGCCACATCAGTTCGGATGATGACACGACCCGTCTGCCCCCCGTCAACCACGACTCAAAAAAGCAACCAGGGAACGACACTGCGGGGCCCCTGCCCCCGCACTCTCCACGGCGGCTTCGCCAGGAACCCGCGATGCAGTTTACTGATCATACCACTTTTTTCAGGTCATACTCCAGGATGCCCACCGCACCCGCCCCTTTCAGGCGGGGAATGAGATCCCGGACCTGCCGCCGGTCCACCACCGATTCCACCGCCAGCCAGGCCGGATCGGTCAACTGGTTGACAGTGGGCGATTGCAGGCTGGGCAGAAAAGCGGTCACCGCGGCCAGACGGTCCGCCGGAATGTTCATCTTCAGGATCACCTTGTGGCGCGCCGCCAGGGCTGCCGACAGCAGCAGGGCGATCTGGTCAATCTTGGCCCGCTTCCAGGGGTCGGCACAGGCCGCCGGATTGGCAATCAAACGGGTGCTGGTCTCCATCACCTCTTCGACAATACGCAACCCGTGGGCGTGAATGGTGGAACCGGTTTCGGTAATCTCGACCACCGCATCCACCAATCCCTCCACCACCTTGGCCTCGGTGGCCCCCCAGGAAAAGATGACCTCCGCCTCGACCCCATGCCGCTGCAGATACTGGCGGGTCACCTGCTCCAGCTCGGTGGCAATCCGCTTGCCCTGCAAGTCCGCCAGCGAGTGGACCGGGGCATCCTTGCGCACCACCAGCACCCAGCGACAGGGCTGGTTGGAACTCTTGGAATAGTCCAGCGTGGCAATGGAGGTCACCCGCTCCTCGCACCCCCGCTCCACGATCCAGTCCAGGCCGGTCAGCCCCAGATCCAGCATGCCATCCGCCACATAAACAGCCATTTCCTGGGGACGCACCAGGGAACAGACCAGTTCCGGGTCGTCAATCGCAGGAAAATAGTTGCGTGAAAACGGTGTGATATGCCACCCAGCCTGTGCGAACAACTCCAGAGTGGCCTGTTCCAGACTGCCTTTGGGAATGCCCAGCTTCAATGGTGTGTTCATCGATCTCCCTTTGTGCAACCGGCACTGTCCAGCCAGTGCGGCAACTGTTCGAAATGGTCCAACACCCCATCCGGGTGCAACTGCCAGGCGGTGACGCCCCGACGGTATCCGTGGCTCATCAACACCACCGGACAGCCGGTGGCCCGGGCGGCCTCCACATCCACCGCCGAGTCGCCCACCATCACGGCCTGCCGGGGCGCAACACCCAGGTGTGCCAGGACATGCTGCAACGGCTCGGGGGCCGGTTTGCGCTGGGGCAGGGTATCCCCACCCACCACCCGGGCAAAATGTTCACGCAACTGCAACCGCTCCAGCATGCTCAACGCCAGGGCTGCCGGCTTGTTGGTCACCACCGCCAGGGCCAGGCCCCGTTGCCGCAGGGTGTGCAGGGCCGCCTCCACCCCGGGATAGGGCCGGGAGTGGTCGGTCAGGTGATCCCGGTAATAGTCCAAAAAATCGGCAACGGCCGCCTCGAACCCGGGATCGTCCGCCGGCGGTTCGGCCTCCTCCCCCCAGAAGCCCCGCGCCAGCAGGGTGCGGGCCCCGTTGCCCACCAGATGGCGCACCTGCTGCAGCGCCAGCGGCGGATGGCCCCGCCCGGTCAGGACATGATTCATGGCCCCGCACAAGTCCGGCGCCGAATCCACCAGGGTGCCATCCAGATCGAACAGCACTGCCTGGATGGTCGCAGGAGCGACCGCATCATGTGCCATGCCCGATCCTACTCCTGCAGATGGCCGATGAACGGCAATTCGCGAAACCGTTCGGCATAATCGATGCCATAGCCGACCACAAACAGGTCGGGAATGGTAAAACCGACAAAATCGGCCTGGAAGGCGGTTTGACGACGCGACGGCTTGTCGAGCAGGACGCAGGTTTGAATCCGGTTCGCTCCCTTGAAGCGCATGTGCTCCACGGCGAAGGTCAGGGTGTTGCCGCTGTCCAGAATGTCGTCCAGCAGCAGCACATCCCGGTTTTCCACCAGCTTCTGGCAGTCCAGATTGATCAGGACGCGGCCACTGCTGCGGGTGTCGTTGCCGTAGGAGGAGAGCACCATGAAATCCAGATTGATATCCAGCTCGTGACGCGCCAACTCCCGCAGCAGGTCCGCCGCAAAGATGAAAGCCCCCTTCAGCAGGGCCACCACCACCGTCCCCGGCAGCAGGCGGGGCGCGATCTCACCAGCCAGGGCGACCACCCGGGTCCGGATCTCCGTCTCGGTGATGAGCGGTGCAATGGCGACGGTCATGGTTCTCCCCTTTCCAAAAGAAATATGGCCACGGGCGCCAGGAGGTTGGCCGCCGACAAGGGCACCAGCCATCTGGAAACCCCCCTCTTGAGCAACCCTTTGGGCAGACCGCCCCCTGCCGCCAACGGAATCTGACGCAGGATGCGAATTTTCATCTTAGCGCACAAATCCTGAAAATCCAAGATGGTACAAAGGTGGGCATTGGGCGTGTTGTACCAGGAGGAGGGCAACAACCGGGTCCGCGGCATGCGACCGCCAAACAACAGATGGGCGCGGATGCGCCAATGGCCAAAATTCGGAAAGGAGACGATGATCCGCTTGCCCACCCGCAGCATCTCCCGCAGCACAAATTCCGGGCGGCGCACCGCCTGCAGGGTCAGGGAGAGGATGACGTAATCGAACGAATCATCCTGGTGGTCCGACAATCCCTGATCGATATCACCATGATAGACCGGCAGGCCCCGGGCAATGCAGGCATGCACTCCCTCGTGGGAAATTTCCACGCCAAAGCCTTGCACCTGTTTGTGTTGAAATAGATATTCCAGCAGCAGGCCGTCGCCGCAGCCCAGGTCCAGGACCCGGGAGTGCTCATCCACCAGTTTGGCGATGACCGCCTGATCAATGCGCAATCTAGACAATATCGTCCATCCCTTCATCCACCTCGACAGGGGCATCGACAGCCGTGCCGACCCGCTCCAGGTAGAGGCGACTGAGAAAAGAGGCCAAGGATTGTTGATACGATGGCTGATACAGCAAAAAGGCGTCGTGACCATACGGGGAGGCAAACACCTCAAAGGTCACCTTCTTGGCGTGCCAGTTGAGTATCTTGACCAGCTCCTTGGAGCGGGAGGTATCAAAGCGCCAGTCCGTGTCAAAGCTCATGACCAGTATTTTGGCCGTGACCGGTGCCAACCGCTCTGCCGTGGTCCGCGCGTCGGGAAATGGGTCAAAATAATCCATTGCCTTGGTAATGTACAGGTAGGTGTTGGCATCAAATTTTTTGACGAACGAAGAGCCCTGGTAGTGCAGATAGCTCTCGACGGCAAAATCGTTTTCAAAACCGAAGGAAAGATGTTCCCGATCCTGGAGGCGGCGACCGAACTTTTCGTGCAGTCCCTTTTCGGACAGATAGGTGATGTGGGCCATCATGCGTGCCAGGGCCAACCCTTTGCGGGGCCGTTCCCGGTCATAATAGTTGCCGCCGTTGAAATAGGGATCGATCATGATCGCCTGCCGGGCCACGGCGTTGAAGGCAATATTCTGGGCCGACAGGCGGGGCGTGGAGGCAATGACGATGGCGGCGTCCAGGCTGTCGGGATAATCCAGGGCCCACTGCAGGGCGATCATGCCTCCCATGGAGCCCCCCGCCACGGCCATGAGACGACGCACGCCCAGGTGATCCACCAGGCTTTTCTGCAAGCGGGCCATGTCAGCGATGGTGATCATGGGAAAGGTCAGACCGTAGGGCCGCTCGGTGGCCGGATCAATGCTGGATGGCCCCGTGGTACCATCACATCCCCCCAGATTGTTGCTGCAGATAACAAAAAAACGATCCGTATCAAACGGCTTGCCCGGCCCGACGCACAGATCCCACCAGCCGGTGCTCTTGGGATCGTCCGGGTCATGCCGCCCCGCCGCGTGGGCATTGCCGGACAGGGCATGGCACAGCAGGACCGCATTGGAACCCTCCCGGTTGAGGGTGCCATAGGTCTCGTAGGCCACCTGCACCGGTCCCAGCGTGGCACCGCAATCCAGTTGCAGGGGGCGGTCCGCCGTGAACAGTTCGACAAATCGGGTCGCGACCACCCCAACCGACTGGGAAGAGGGATTTGTGGTTTTTTCCATTGCATCAACCCTGTAACCGTGTTCCGGCAGGACAGGTGCCGGGCAGGCAGAGGGGAACCCTGCGCGCCGCGTCCGCCTGCCGGTCCGACCCGTCAGCTCTTGCGTTCCTGCCCGGTCAGCCACCGGCCTTCGATAGGCACATACTCCCGACGGGGATACCCCGTATACAACTGGCGGGGCCGACTGATGCTGGGCCCTTCCGTCATCATCTCCATCCACTGGGTGATCCAGCCCACCGTCCGGGCCACGGCAAAGATGACGGTAAACATGTTGGTGGGAATGCCGATGGCCGACAGGATGATGCCGGAATAAAAGTCCACATTGGGATAGAGTTTCCGCTTGACAAAATATTCATCCTCCTGGGCAATTCGCTCCAACTCCAGGGCCAGCTTGAACAAAGGATCGTCCTCCCGACCCAGCTCTTCCAGCACGGCATGGGCCGACTCCTTCAGGATGCGGGCGCGGGGATCATAATTCTTGTAGACCCGATGGCCAAACCCCATCAGGCGGAAATTGTCGTCCGGGTCCTTGGCGCGTTTGATGTAGGCGTCGACCCGCTCCACCGAGCCAATCTCATGCAGCATCTTGAGCACTGCCTCGTTGGCACCACCGTGGGCCGGTCCCCACAAGGCACTGATGCCCGCCGAGGCGGCCGCAAACGGGTTGGCCTCGGAGGAACCCGCCAGGCGCACCGTCGAGGTGGAGGCATTCTGTTCATGGTCGGCATGCAGGATCAGGATCTGGTCCATGGCCCGCACCAGCACCGGCGACAAGGTCAGCTTCTCGCAGGGCACGCTGAACAACATATTCAGGAAGTTTTCCGTGTAGCTCTTGGTGTTGTCCGGGTAGACAAACGGTTGTCCGATCCAGTACTTGTAGGAGGCCGCCGCAATCGTGGGAATCTTGGCGATGAGACGGTGCGCGGAAATCTCCCGGTGACGGGGATTGAAGACATCCAGCGAATCATGAAAAAAGGCGGACAATGCCCCGACCACCCCCACCATGATGGCCATGGGATGGGCGTCCCGGCGATAGCCTTTGTAAAAGTTGAGCAACTGTTCGTGCACCATGGTGTGATGGGTGATGATGGTCTTAAACTCGGAATACTGGGTCTGGGTGGGCAGCTCCCCGTACAGCAGAAGGTAGCAGACCTCCACAAAACTGCTCTGGCGCGCCAACTGGTCAATGGGGTATCCTCTGTACAGCAAAACCCCCTGGTCCCCGTCGGTAAAGGTGATCTTGCTTTCGCAGGCCGCCGTGGAACGAAAACCCGGGTCCAGGGTGAACATGTTAAATTCTTTGTAAAATGTCGAAATATCGACCACCGGAACCCCCTCGGTGCCACGGATGATGGGCAGGTGAATCGTTTTCCCGGTGCGATTGTCGCAAATGGTCACTGTATCTTCAGCCATGGCTTTACCCCGTTTTTTGGTCTAAAAAGGATTGACACGAGAAGCACACCCCCAGGTTGGTCCGCGCTGCACAAAACCTGGAACCATATTAAAGATTGATCCCCCTGTGTACAACCGTTCCTGGAATTTTTGGAGTGTTCGCATGTTTGACAGCCCCAGCAGCCATGTTGAAAGACGTCTTAACGGTCTGGAAAAGCATCTGAAGCAGGAAAACCCCGTCCTGCTGCAGGTGGTTCAGAGTTTCCGGGACCTGGATTCCATTGCCTACCGGATGGGCATCCTGGCGCGGACCGAGTCCTTCGCCACCCGGGTGCCCTGGTGGCCGATGATCTCCATTCTCGGCACTTTTTCATCCGGAAAATCCACCTTCATCAACAATTATCTCAGTCAGAAGATTCAGCGCACCGGTAACCAGGCGGTGGATGACAAGTTTACCGTCATCTGTTTCAGCAAGGAGGAGAATGTGCGCACCCTGCCGGGACTGGCCCTGGATGCCGATCCCCGTTTTCCCTTTTACCAGATCAGCCGGGAGCTGGAACATGTCAGCGAGGGCGAAGGACGGCGCATCGATGCCTATCTGCAACTGAAAACCTGCCTGACGGAAAAGTTGCGGGGCAAAATATTGATCGACTCTCCCGGCTTTGACGCCGATGCCCAACGCAATGCCACCCTGCGCATCACCGATCACATCATGGATCTGTCGGATCTGGTGCTGGTCTTTTTTGATGCCCGTCACCCCGAACCCGGGGCGATGAAGGATACCCTGGACCATCTGGTCAAAAACACCATCAGCCGTTCGGATTCCAACAAGTTTCTCTTCATCCTCAACCAGGTGGACTGCACGGCCCGGGAGGACAACCTGGAGGATGTGGTGGCCGCCTGGCAACGGGCCCTGGCCCAGTCCGGGCTGACCGCCGGCCATTTCTACCAGATTTACAGCGCAACCTCTGCCAGTCCCATCGAGGATGAGCAGCTCCGCGAACGGTATGAGACCAAGCTGGCGGAAGACATGCACGACATCGAAGAGCGCATCCATCGGGTGGAGGTGGAGCGGGCCTATCGCATCATCGGCGTGCTGGAATATACCGCCAAGCTGATCCAGGATGAGTGTGTTCCCCGGTTGCGGGAGTGGCTGACCCGCTGGCGCAAGTCGGTGCTGATCACCGATGCCATTGTATTCGGCCTGGTGGCCGTCGGGGTTGCCAGCGGCATTCTCGTGCACGACCCGCCGTTGGCCACCTGGCTGGATATGGGCTTGTGGATGAGCGGCACGCCCTGGCAGTCCGTGCTGGTGGACCTGATTGCCGGGGGGTCGATGGCGCTGCTGCTCTCCATCCACCTGTTGATCCGCAAAGTGGCGGCCAGCTGGCTGGGCACCAGCTTCCTCAAGACCATCAAACAACCGGACCTGCGCGAATACTTGAAAAAAGGTCTGGAACGCAACACGGGGCCTCTTTATTCCGTGTTGCACACCCAGCCGGTCGGCTGGGGCCGGTTGGCCCAGATGAAATTGCAGCGGGTGCTCAAAAATTCGGACATGTATGTGCAAAACTTGAACGATCAGTTTACCAACCCGTCCGGGCGCGGTGACATGCCCAATCCGAAGATCCAACTTGAGATCGATTAGGGAGGCGGCCCGCAGGCGGCATGTTGCAGCGATTTCCCATCACCCTGAAGGCTCTGCTGGCCACTGCCCTGGTGGGTATCACCACCTGGGCAGTGCTGGATCAATGGCAAACCAGCCATCTGCAGGCCATCTTCCAGGACCGGTTGAAAGAGGTGGTGGGGGAAAAGACGGAGATCAACCGGGTGGTCTTCGATCAACATGTCAAAATGCACCACCAGGCGGTCAACCTGCTGGCGGCACAACGCAATCTGCTGGAATATCTGGAACAACGGGATGCCGTCGACCCCGCAGGCCGGGTGGTGGAGGGGACGGCGCGTCCTGTGCATGACCCGGGCGGACGCCCGGACGCCGGGCCGGTCCGCCCGTATACCCAGATCATTTTTCACAACGAACCACCCGTCTGGCTGCCCAAGCCGTCGGTGTTGCGGGGCATGATTCCGTTGCGTTATGTCCTGTTGATGGACATGGATGGCCGGGTGCGGGAGGTATTCCGGGGTCAGCTGGAGCCACCGCCGCCCACCCTGCTGGAGCCCCCGCTCCTGTTGCGCCAGTTGAGTCATGGCCAACCTTTCATCACCTCCGTGGATGGCACCCTGTTTTTGCTGACCTCGGAGCTGGTGCCCGGGCGGGATGGCCTGCCGAAGGGACTGGTGATGCTGGCCTCGCCGCTGGATGGGGCCTTCCTGGCCAGTTCCCAGGGTCTGGGCGGTCAATATACAGGGGTGGTCGCCCTGCTGGAGGGGAGCCAGCAACGCATCATCGCCAGCAACAAGCCGCAGGTCGCCCCCCCCGGCGCCCCCCTGGAGCGGCTGTTGGGTTCCTATCTGGTGGCGGGCCAGTCTTTTTTTGACTATGGCGCCTCCGATCTGCTGTTGCAGTTGATCACCCTGGTCTCCTCGGAATCCTTCGACTCGCTGACCCGCTCCATCCTGCAGGTGGAACGGCAGCAACGGCTGATCGGGGCCTCCGTGCTGGTCCTGGTCTGTCTGCTCATCCTGCTGTGGGTCACCCACACCATCCGGCAGGTGACCCATGACATCATGGAGTTTTCCCGCAACGTGCTGGGAAGCCAGCCCGAAAAGAGCCGCACCCGGGACGAGCTCTCCCTGTTGCGTCAACGGTTTCACTCCCTGGCCCGTGAAATCATCCAGACCCGGGACACCCTGCAGGCCGAACTGGAGGAGCGCAAACGGGCCGAACTGGAAATTCGCAAACTCTCCCAGGCGGTTGAACAGAGTCCAGCCGCCGTCATGATTTGCGATCTGACCGGCAACATCATCTATGTCAACAGACAATTCACCCGTCTGACCGGCTATGGGGCAGAGGAGGTGCTGGGCAAAAATCCCCGCATTTTGCAATCCGGGGAGACCCCGGCCACCGTCTACCAGTCCCTGTGGCAAACCATCGCCAGCGGCCAGGTCTGGCACGGTGAACTGCACAACCGGCGCAAGGACGGTTCGGTCTATTGGGAGTTGAATACCATTTCCCATATTCGCGCCCCGCATCAGGACCACTCCCCCGACCTGACGGTGGCGGCCTCCGACCCCCTGGCCACCTTTTATCTGGCCATCAAGGAGGACATCTCGCCCCGCATTGCCATGGAAAAGGCCCTGCAGCAGGCCAAGGAGGCCGCCGAAACCGTCAACCAGGTCAAGAATGATTTTCTCTCCAACATTTCCCATGAGTTGCGCACACCGCTCAGCACCATTGCCGGTTGCACCGCCGTGATGCTGGACATGGAACTGGGAGAACTCAACAAGAGCCAGCAAAAATATTTGCTCAACATTCAAAACAGCACCGAACGCCTGGCCGCTCTGATCTCCGATCTGCTGGACCTCTCCAAGGTCAACAGCGAGCAGTTCACCCTGGAAAACAGTTTTTTTGACCTCCCGTCGCTGGTGATGACCGTGGGGGAGACGGTGCGGGAGTCGATCCGGGAGAAAGGGTTGCAGTTTTCCTGTCAGATGGAAACGGGGCTGCCCGACCGGGTCCGGGGCGACCCGCTCCGTCTGCGGCAAATCCTGATTCACCTGTTGCGCAATGCGGTCAAGTTTACCCAGGCAGGTCAGATCAGCCTGACCGTGGGGCAGGAGGCCGGGCGCTGCGTTGAACCGGGAACGGTCTGCTTCACGGTGGCGGACACCGGGATTGGCATCCCGGAAGAAAAGCAGCAAACCATTTTTGACCTGTTCACCCAGGTGGATGCCTCTTCGTCGCGACGCCACGAGGGCACCGGACTGGGACTGACCATCGCCAAACGGTTGATCGAGTTGATGGGGGGAACGATTCGTCTCACCAGTCGGGAGCATGAAGGCTCCGTGTTCAGCATCACCATCCCCTTCGATCTGCCCGTACCGGTTACCGGTACGGAATCGGCCACTCCCCTGCCGGCCGGTCTGAAAACAGCGGTGGTGGGCAAAAACCCGGTCAACCGGTTAATTTTGAAAAAATTATTAATTTCCCTCGGCCTGGAGGTCAGCGAACTGGGCCATTGCCACACCCCCGGTGAATTGCAGGAAAAACATCAGCGCGAAACCTGGGATTTTTTGTGTCTGGAGTGCATCGGCATGGGGGCGGGGGGGGTGGACGAGATCGCCCGTTTGCGCCTCGAGCCTGCTTTGGCCCGATTGCCTATCATTCTGTTCAGCAATCTGCCCGCCGCGCAGCGGGAGCGCATGGAACAGCTGGCCGGGGTCTACTGTCTGGATCGTCCCATGCAGCGCACCCAATTGTGTCGGATCGTGCATCAGGCCATCCAGAGCGGGGCGGCGCCGGGGCCTTGATCATCGTTTCGTCCGGCAGAGTGTCAGGTTTCGCCAGATTGCCTGCGGCGCATGCCGAGGGTGCCGCAGCAAAAAGCGGCTGTGGCTTCTTCGAAAAACAACGGCAACGGCAAAGTCCCAGGGCGCTGCCCTGGACCCGCCAGGGGGGTGACCCCCCTGGACCCGCAAACCCGGTCGGGTTTTTGCTGGTGCTGCTGTTGGCAGTGTTGCTGCCGGTCCAGGTGGCAACCGCCCGGGAGCAGGCTGTTTGTCCCGTGTCGGAGCAGGCCGTGCAGGTGGAGGTGCGATTTGCGCCGGCGCAACCGTTTGTGGACGACAGCCAATCCGCCGCCTGGATTCAGAATGCGGCCCGGGCCCTGCACCATCCCATCGGCCTGACCGTCTCCCGGCTGGCCCATACCCTGACGGCCCATTTCGAAGTGCGCGCCACGGCCAACCGCCGGGCGCGCTGCGTCCATCTGCGCTCCGTCTCCCTGGAGCTGGGCTATCCCAACACCAAAATTTATATTGCCGATGGGTATCCGCCGGGCGGTTGCGCCTATCAGGCCATCCACCGGCACGAGATGGAACATGTACGCATTCTCAACGCTCATCAGGAAAACGCCCTGCCCGCCTGGCGCACCCGGTTGCAAGCGTTGGCCCGCGCCCAGGCACAGCGTCCGTTGTTGAGCGAAAACCCGCAACAGGCGCAGCAGCAGATCCTGCATGAAATGGAGGCCGGGGTGCAAAAGGAGATCAGGCAGTTGGACAAGGCCCAGAAGGCCGCCCAGGCGGCCATTGATACACCGCAAAGCTATGCCGATGTGCGAGCCAGTTGCCGGAAATGGTGACCCCCCTGGCGGGTCCAGGGCAGCCCCCCATAGGCGCCAACATTATATATTTCCTTTTGTTTCATATTTATTGCGGGTCCAGGGGGGTCACCCCCCTGGCGGGTCCAGGGCAGCGCCCTGGGACTTTGCCGTTGCTGTTGTTTTTCAAAGGCGCCGCAGCCGCTTTTTGCTGCGGCGTTCTCAACATGCGCCGCAGGCAAGCTGGCGATTCTGGAATGGCTTGCACCGGTCAAATCAGGTTGGTTGACCCACCAGGCGGTGGCGATTCTGGAACGGCCCGTACCGGTCAAATCAGGTTGGTTGACCCACCAGGCGGTTCAGCCGGGTTTGATGGCCTCCACGGCCCGACTGACCAGCAGTTTGGCCACGTCGGGCTGTGCGCCCTGACGGAGCAGCTCCTGCTCGATGGCAGACGGGGAGGCGCCCGCCTGGAGTTTGCTGATGGCAAATTCCAGCAACATGGTGGCAATACGCTCGGGTGTGAGTTGGATGGCCATGGTTTGGTTGTCTCCGTGCGGCGAGGATCGGGCGTGGGCGGTGGGCACCGCAACAGGCATGTCAACACCCATCTTGGCAAACGGGGGCCATGATCGATTGTGCCGCCCGGCAGAATGTCACATTCCGCCGGCTTGCCTGCGGCGCATGTTGAAGGCGCCAAAGCAAAAAGCGGCTTTGGCTTCTTTGAAAAACAACGGCAACAGCAACGGCAAAGTCCCAGGGCGCTGCCCTGGACCCGCCAGGGGGGTGACCCCCCTGGACCCGCAATCCTGGCACACGGACGCAATCACGATCAAGCCCCGAACGGGACAAGCACCGACATCATGGCAGTCACGGTAGCGGAAGAACCGGGACATGCGCAAGGGCCTGCACCGTGCCGCCCCGGAAAACACCGACCTGCCATCCTCTGCGCCGGTCGGTGGTCGGAACGGAAAGCAGGTGGATCAACCCATTATGAATGAAAATTTTTTTGCAAAAACAGGGAACAAATGATGAAAAAATCCGGTCCCAGTGCAATTAAACTCTTTGAAAAAGGCAATGTTTCAGGCATTGTTCTTCTGCTGGCAGGGGAGAGGGTCTGGCGTCCGCCAGGAGACTGGGCGGCGCGTGAATTCAATCGTCATAGGAGATGGGCATGAATGGCAACAGGATGAAACAATGGTTGGTCTTGGCCGTGGCCATGGCCGGCGGGTTGGCCGTGGCCATGACCGGCATCGGTCAGGTGATGGCAGGCGATGCGCCCGGGGCGGCGACCGCGCAGGAGATGACCGGACCCGGCGGCACACAGCATGATGCGCACCCACCGGGGCATGATCATGGCGCCATGAGCGGCGCGCAACCGTCGGAGGCCAGCGCCGGTCAACCGGGCGCGGGCAATCCGGGTGGCCCCTATGCGCCGCCCGGCATAATGGGCAGACCGTATGGTCCTCCCCCCGGCATGATGGGCGGACCGTATGGTCCCGGCATGATGGGCGGACCGTATGGTCCCGGCATGATGGGCAGACCGTATGGTCCCGGCATGATGGGCGGACCGAACGGACCAGGCATGATGGGCGGACCGAACGGACCAGGCATGATGGGCGGACCGAATGGACCAGGCATGATGGGCGGACAAAACGGGCCAGGCATGATGGGCGGACCGAACAGTGCCAATCCGGCTCAATCCCCTGCATGCAAGATGTGCCTGCAGCACAAACCCGGCGAACAGCACACAGCCTGTGCTCTGTGCAGCCAATGCAAAATGTGCAGCCAGCAGGGACCGGGCGCCCCGGGCGGCACCGGGCACACCTGCAAAATGTGCAACCAGCAGGGAGCAGGCGCCGGGGGTGACGCGGCGCACACCTGCAAAATGTGCAACATGCGAGGGCCAGGCATGGGTGGCGAGACGGGGCGCCCCTGCAAGATGTGCAGCATGCGGTCCGCCGGCATGGGTCCCATGGGCATGCGGACGTTGGACCCGCTGATGCTGGGCCGCCACCCGGGCATGGCAGAGCAGACCCTAACCTTCCTGAAGGGACAACTGGCCATCACGCCGGAACAGGAGAGCGCGTGGAAAGGGTATGCCGAGGCGGCGTTGACCCTGACCAACCAGCACGGCGGCACTGGTGCCATGACCCAGGGCCAACCGGACTCGGCGCTGGCCATGGCCGAAACACGCACCCGCTTTGCCACCCAGATGGTCGAGCAGAGAAATCTCACCCTGACCGCCTTCAAGAGCCTGTGGGCACTGTTGACGGATGAGCAAAAGGCCAAGACCAATCACTTTTTTGGCCGGTAGTGGATCAATCGACCTGATTTGACTGGTACAAACATGTGCGGGGGCCGGCAGGGCCCCCGCTTTTTGCGAGGCTCCGGAAACAGGTGTCCACCTCAGACCAGGATGAACTCTCCCACTTCCTTGACACCGTCATTGCCACGGATGACGGGGGCGATGTCAATGCCCTGGTTCACTGTTTCGGCGCCAGGCCCTGGCAGCACGGGGAGATGCTGGTCCTGCTCCGGCACCTGCTCGGTCGGGTCCGTCTGCGGGCCGCTTTTGTGCTGGCCACCCTGATGACAGGGGGAGGCCAGCAGGATGCCCTCCTCTCCCTTGCCCTGAGTTTTGGCGGCTTTTTTTATGACAAACCGGAACAGGAGGCCCGCGGACTGGCCCTTTTACCGGCACAGATGGATGCCCTGTCGGCAAAAGAGCGGCTCGTGCTGCTGGAAACCATCATCCATCCCATCATGCGGGCCCTGATCCGCTCCACTCCATCACCAACCCATGCCCAGCTTTTCCGGTTGCTGGCCATCTGTCAGGGGGCCATTCCCGCCTTTCGCACCCTGTTCGACTGGGAGGCCACTGCACCCGCCCTCACCCTGGCGACGTTGCAGCAGCAGGGACGGGAACAGGCGCGGCTCATCACCCTGCCGGCGCCGGCGGTCGACGCGCCCCGACCGCGCCGACGGGTGGTCATTTTCATGAAGGACAATTATCTGGCCCGTCGCATCCTCGCCTCCATGACAGCCCATGGCTGGTCGGCAGCCTTCCATGGCAAACCGGACTGGATCGTGGACCTGCCGGTCGATGGCCGGATCGTCCTGGAATTGTGTCGCCAACAGGCGGCGGAGCTGTTGATCATGGATTTCAGCCAGGTGGTGCACCTCCTGGAAAAGGGCATCTGCCAACTGCTGGCCGCCTTGAAGCATGAACAGCCCGCCATGAAGGTGGTCCTGTTGACCTGTGATGCCTGGGCATTGCGCAAGGGACTGGTGGATGGCGAACCGGACGGTCCGCACACCCCATTGTATCAAACGATGCTGGCCATGGTGGACGCCATTTGGACCTCCGATTCCCCCTCCCTGTCCAGCTGGGATGAGCCCCTGTTTGCCGGCAAGGTGCTGCACGCCCATCTGCCCCATGCCGGCCATCTGGGACAACCGGACCGCCCTCTGCTGCCCCGGATGCAGTTCATCGGCACTGCTCTGGACGGCATGCTCTGGTCCCGGCCGTTCTGGCTGCTCGCCGCCGCCCGGCTTGGTCTGCCCATCGTGCAGCAGGACCATCTGTTCGCACACGATCCCCGGCAGATGCAGGGCTCCTCGGCACTGGAGAGCTATCGCCAGCACATGCAACGGCTTCAGGAGGCCACCTGTTGCCTGCATTTTACCCGCAAGCGGGACATGCACAGCGTCATTGTCACCCATCGCAGTTTCGAGGCGCCCCTGATGGGCGCACTGCTGGTGCAGGAACATGCCCCGGACATGCACCGCTTTTTCATTCCCGGGGAACACTACCTGGAATTCCGCTCGGTGGCGGAACTGGCCGCCATCGCCCGGTTTATCACCGAACGCCCGGCCGAGGCCGAAGAGATCCGGCGCTGCGGCAACGCCTTCGCCCGCCAGCATTACAATGATGCCAAACTGCTCGGTTATCTGGAAAAATTTTTATGGCCGTGATCATCGTGTCGCCCGGCAGATCAGGGAGGTAACAAAGCGCAAGGGACAGGCCAAGTTTCATGGGGTCCAGGGGAGATTATCTCCCCTGGCGGGTCCAGGGCAGAGCCCTGGGATTTTGCCGTTGCCGTTGCTGTTGGCGCGCTTTTACAACAAGCCGACGCGGTTTTTGCGTCGGCGCAGCGCGCCCAACAAGCGCCGCAGGCAAGCTGACGGGTGAGACGACTCCTTCCAGCATCGCCAGTCTGCCTGCGGCGCATGCTGAAAAGGCCGCAGCAAAAACCGGCTGCGGCTTTTTTGAAAAGCAACGGCAACAGCAACGGCAAAATCCCAGGGCGCTGCCCTGGACCCGCCAGGGGGGTGACCCCCCTGGACCCGCATACGTTTTGCCGGGTGACCGCCAGGACAGAGTACTTCAGGGGGCGGTTTTCAATAACCCCTTCAAACGAAACAAAACCTCCATTGCCTGCCGGGGGGTGAGTTCGTTCGGATCGATGGCCGCCAGCTCCTCCAGAATAGCCTCGGCCACCGGGTCAACAAACAAACTCAACTGTACCCGGGGCGCCGGTCGGGGCGCCGGCGGGGCAATGCTGCGGGCCGGCTTGTGCCCGTTGGCCACCTCCAACTGGGCCAGAACCGCCCGGGCCCGCTCAACCACCGGGCGAGGCATGCCCGCCATCTCCGCCACATGAATACCATAAGAACGGTCCGCGGCGCCACGGACAATCGTATGCAAAAACAATGGCCTGACCCGATCATCCTTGACCTCCACCGTGTAGTTGATCACCCCCGGCATCGACCGCTCCAACTCGGTCAACTCATGATAATGGGTGGCAAACAGGGTGCGGGCACGACAGTGGGCATGGATGCGCTCGATGACCGCCCAGGCAATGGCCAACCCATCCAGAGTGGAGGTGCCCCGACCAATCTCGTCCAGCAACACCAGCGAACGGGGCCCGGCATGATGCAAAATATGGGCGGTCTCCGTCATCTCCACCATGAACGTGGAACGTCCCCCCGCCAGATCATCGCTCGCCCCCACCCGGGTGAAAATGCGATCCGTCACCCCGATGATCGCCTGCTCGGCCGGCACAAACGCACCGGTATGGGCCAGCAACACGATCAGCGCCACCTGTCGCATGTAGGTGGACTTGCCCGCCATGTTGGGCCCGGTGAGCAGAACCACCCGCCTGTCGCCTGTGTCCAACTCGGTGTCGTTGGCCACAAACTCCCCCACCGCCAACGCCGCCTCCACCACCGGATGCCGCCCCCGCCGGATCACCAGGCGCGTCCCCTCGTTGACCTCCGGACGACAATAGTGACGTTGCCAGGCCGAATCGGCCCACGAGGCCAGGACATCCAGGGTGGCCAGGGCCGCCGCCGTCTGCTGCAGCGCCGCCGCATGATCCGCCACCTCCCGGGTCAACGCCTCGAACAGCTCCGCCTCCAGGGTGGCCAGACGCTCTTCGGCATGAAGGATCTGCTCCTCGTACTCCTTCAATTCCGGCGTGATGTAGCGCGCCGCATTGGTCATGGTCTGGGTCTGCTGGTACTTGTACGGCACCTTGTGGCGTTGCGCATGGCTGACCTCAATGCTGTAGCCAAAAGTGCGATGATGGCGAATCTTCAAGGCCGTGATGCCGGTCTCCTCCCGCTCCTGTGCCTCCAGACGCAAGAGAAAACCTTTGCCATCCCTGGCCAGCTCCCGCATTTTGTCCAGCTCGGCATGCACCCCGTCCCGCACCACCCCCCCATCCCGCAACAACACCGGCAACTCGTCCGCCAGCACGGTCTGCAACCGCTCCCGCAGGAGATCATGCCCGGACAGCCCCTCCTGCACCCGGGCCAGCACCGGCGGCAGTTCGTCCGCCGGGGTCACCAGATGAACCAGCAGCTCCGGCAACCGGACCAGGGTGGCGCGCAACGCCCCCAGATCCCGGGGAGAGGCCCGGCCCATGGCAATACGGCCCAGCAACCGCTCCAAATCCTGCATGCCACGCAAACGGGCACGCAGCGCCTCCCGGCGCCCGCCATCGGCCAGCAGCCACGCCACCCCATCCTGGCGGCCCCGAATGGCCTCGACGGACTGCAGGGGCCGATTGAGCCACTGCATCAACAACCGCCCACCCGACGCGGTCAAGGTGGTGTCCAGCACGCCCAGGAGACTGTTGTGCCGTCCGCCATCCACCAGATTGACATTGATCTCCAGATTGCGGCGACAGGTATCATCCAACAGCAAAAAGGCATCCGCCCGGGTCCGGGTCAGACCGGTAATATGCCGCAACGCCCCCTTTTGGGTCTCCCGGCAATAGGCCAACAACGCCCCCGCCGCCGCCTGACAGCGGGGCGACTGCTCGATCTCAAAGGCCGCCAGGGTCAGGGTGTTGAACTGCTCTTTCAGCAGGGCCGCCGCCTGTTGCGGGTCAAACTCCCAGGCAGCCCGCCGGGTCAATACCCGATACCGGGCCGTCAACTCCTGGGGCGGCTCCCAGTCATCGGGAATGATCACCTCCGCCGGGTCCAGGGCAGAAATGGCGGCCAGGGTCTGATCCCACTCGCCCGGTTCACCCACCTGAAACTCCCCGGTCGACAGATCCAGAACCGCCAACCCCAACGAGGCCCGGGACAAACCCGCCCGGCTGCCCTGCTCCCGGCGCGCCCCCGACCCCACCCCCGCCGGGGCCAGCGCCACCAAAAAATTGTTGGCCCGGGGCACCAGCAGGTGTTCCTCGGTCAGCGTGCCGCGGGTGATAATGCGGCGCACCTCCCGATGCACCGGTCCCTTGCCCAGCCCGGACGGCTCCATCTGCTCGCAAATGGCCACCCGGTAACCGGCCTCAATGGCCTTGCGCAAATACTGCTCCACCGAACGAACGGGCACACCGGCCATCGGGACCGGCTGGCCACCGCTTTGCCCCCGTTGGGTCAACACGATATCCAGCACAGGTGCAGCCTGCCTGGCATCTTCAAAAAACAGCTCGTAAAAGTCGCCCATCCGGTAAAACAACAGGGCATCGGGATGCTCCGCCTTGATGGCCAGATACTGGGCAACCATCGGGGTGTGCGGCGTATCGTTCATCTGTGCCTCTTCCGGTCCTTGGTCATCGTTTTGTCCGACAGGGTGTCAAAACCCGCCAGCCTGCCTGCTGCGCATGCCGAGGGTGCCCATGATGGGTATAAGCCATGACATATCCGCCAGATTGCCTGCGGCGCATGCTGAGGATGCCGAAGCAAAACCGGCTTCGGCTTTTTTATTAAAATCAACAGCAAAACCCCAGGGCTCTGCCCTGGACCCGCCAGGGGGGTGACCCCCCTGGACCCGCAATCCCGGCACAGTTCCCCGAGGTGAGCATGGACGAAACGATGACCAAGGCCCCCATTACGCACCAACCTCCCGCACCAACCGAAAACCCTGGCCATGGTCCCTCTGCGTGGCCTCGCCCCGCTGCCGGGCAGCGCAACGCAAATGGTGGGGAGAACTGTACCAGGCACCACCGCGCAGGCCGTGCTGCACACTCCCCGGTTGACCCGCGGGCGCAGCACGGACCAACGGGTTGTCCACCGGCGACTCCCGGTAATAGGTGCGCTGGTACACATCTTCCACCCATTCGGCCACGTTGCCATGCATGTCAAACAACCCGAAACGGTTGGCCGGAAACAGGCCAACCGGCAGGGTGCTGCCCACATAATAACCCTTGGTCCCTTCGCCAAAGGTGCGCTCACCATTAAAGTTGGCCTTGCCGGCGTGGATGGAATTGCCAAAATGAAACGGTGTCTGGCTCCCGGCCCGGCAGGCATATTCCCACTCTGCCTCGGTGGGCAACCGAAAGCGCTGGTCGCTGCGGCTGTTGAGGTGGCGGATGAACCCCTGCACACTCTCCCACGATACCGAGTCCACCGGATACTCGCCTCCCTTCTGGAACTGGGCAGGGTTGGTCGCCTGGGGCATGGCCCGCTGCCAGGCGGCCTGGGTCACCTCGTGACGTCCCAGCCAGAACCCTTTCAGGCAAACCGGATGCACCGGTCCCTCGTCCTCGTCCCCCTGGGCGGAACCCATCTGGAAGCAACCCTGGTCAATCCAGACAAATTCCAGGTGGGTGACAGGATCACGCCAGGTCTTGAGGGCATTCTGGTCCGGCTGGGAAAGGGTGACAACGGGGGTGGCCACGATCGACAGGGGGGGCAAGGGGGTTGGCTCGGTCGGGGAACTGCCCGGCGCAGGATCTCCCGGCCCCACCGCCGATTGTGGCCCCGGGACGGTGGCCGGGCCACTTCGGGCGGGTGGCGAGGCCGGCACGGCTGGCACCGGCAACGACAAGGCCTGCCGTGCCGCAGCCACATCCGCATCGTCCGGCAACGCGGCAACCGCCTGGTCCAGCAAGGTCAGTATCGGCTGCGGTATCTGCTTCGACTTGGCCAAGGGCAGATAGCGCTCCACCAGTTTGTGGATGGTTTTACCCAGGTCCGGATGACGGGGGTGCAGGGCTAAGGCGGCCTGAAGCTTGTCACAGGCATTGCGCCTCGCCGGTTTGGTCAGGTGGCCCGCCTTGATCGCGGCATCGGCCGCCTCGATCCATTGCGTGGCCTGCAGCAGCATCTCTTCGCGGACCACCGGAGCAGGCACGGGAGAGGCAAGGCGCCCCTCCGCCTGACCGGCAGGAACCCCGGTCGCGGTAACGCCCGGGTCCGGTGCAGAGGGCAGACTGGCTTTCGTCAACAGCGAGGAAGGGGGAACAGGCTGCACATCCAACGGTTTGCTGGTTGGCACCGGAGCCGGCGCCCCTGTGTCCGCAGAGGCGGAAAGGGCCACCGGGGGAGCCGGCGCCGTCCCGTCCGTGGCCGCAGTCGCGGCGGCACCCGGTGCCGGTTCAGAAGCCGCCGAGGGGTCCAGATTCATGCTGACAATGGTGTCCTGGGTCAGGTCAATCTCCATGTCCACCGGCTTGAAACCGGCCTTTTCCAGCCACAGATGGTAGGCGCCCGGCGCCACGCGCCCCACCGTGAACGGCGTCGTTCCCAACCGCTTGCCATCCAGCACCACCGTGGCCGCCGTAGGCCGGCTTTCGACCTGCAGCAACAGGCTCTTCTTCAGGTCGGGGGTCACCATCTGCGCCTGGACCGCTTCCGGGCGAGGGGCCTGCCCGGTGGCCGGTCCCGGCAGCACCCGCATCAGGATGTCCCAGACCAACAGGGTCAACAACAGGACGACCGGCAGCGTGACGGTCGCCAGACGGCGCCATTCCACCATCGAATGGGGCCACCCGCCACTCTCCAGGGCCTCGATAAAGGCATGCGCGGACCCAAAACGGTACCCGGGATCTTTGGCCAGGGCCCTGACCAGCACCCGGTTGCGGCGACGCCCCAGCCCCCTGACCGCCGCCGGGGGGCTGGTACGGATCATCTGGACCAACGCCTCCGGTTCGGTCGCGTCGAAGGGCAACCGGCCACCCACCAGTTCATAAAACAGCACCGCCAGCGCCCACAAATCGGCAGACGGCGAGGCGGCGGCGGGATCGATACACTGCTCCGGCGCCCGGTAACAGGCACTGCGGGCTTCGGGACAATCACCATCCCAGTCGGCCAGACGGTGCAACTCCCACTGTGCCTCAAAGGGGATCAGGTCAAAATTCCACAACTTGACGCGCCCATCGGGCGTCAGGATGACATTGTCCGGGCGAAGATTGCGATGCAGGAGGAGACGGTGGGCATGGTCCAGGGCGTCGGCAAGCTGCCGACAAATGGCCAGGGCATCGTCGACGGCCAACCGATGCCCCGGTCTGGAGAGACGATATTCCAGCAGGCTGACGCCGACGACATGCTCCCGCACCAGAAAGTGCAACTGGCGCTCCGGGTCATACTCCAGACCATGCAATTTGGCGATACGGGGATGGTCCAGGGCATGCAACAGCGCCACGTTGTGACGCAACCCGGCCAGCCACCGGGCCTGCCGGGCAATCGACTCGGGCACGGTCTGAATGACGACCGGCAAGCCCGCATCCCGATCCCGGGCCAGGTAAAAATCGCCACACACGGTGCGGTGCCCGGCCTCCTGAACGACATAGCGGCCAGCCAGAGTGGTTCCACGCTCCACGGTCTTGCGCCCCCTCCCGGTGCAAACAACCTATCCTTTGGAGGTGAACTGGAAAACACCATCCCAATCCGCCGGCGGCGGATTTTCCAGGTATTCCTTGCAACGGGCAATATAGGCCAGACCGGGACCGTCGTTGGGGTCCACTTCCAGAATTTTTTCAAACCGTTGCAAAGCTGTGGCAAAATCCTTGGCCCGGTACGCCTCCCGGGCATGATTGTAGCGGGCCAGCACCTCCGCCGTGGTGGCATCCAGTTCGCCCTTGCGATCCAGCAGCTGATAAATGGTGACCGGCTCATTCTTGCCCACCACCCGCACAATATCCAGTTCCCGCGCCTCGACAAAATCCTTGGCATGCTGGTAGGTGGCGTCGGAAATCATGGTGCCGGAATTGTAAAACTTGTTGGCCCCCTCCAGGCGGGCCGCCAGGTTGACGGCATCCCCCATGATGGTATAGTCCATGCGCTGCTTGGAGCCCATGTTGCCCACCACCATGCGTCCGGTGTTGATCCCCATGCGCACCGTCATGCGTGGCCGACCCTCCGCCGCCAGCTTGGTCCGCATCCCCACCATGTGCTTGGCCATGTCAATGCAGGCATAACAGCACAGGGTGGCATGATTGGGCTGGTCCAGCGGCGCACCCCAGAAGGCAATGATGGCGTCCCCCTCAAACTTGTCCACCGTCCCGTCATAACGGGCAATGATGTCGCACATGGCCGTCAAGTATTCGTTGAGCAACTGGACCAGCTCTTCCGGGGTCAACTTTTCGGAAATGGTCGAAAAACCGGCTACATCGGAAAAAAAGGCCGTCATTTCCCGGGATTCACCGCCCAGGCTGAGCTTGCTCGGGTCCTTGACCAGAATGTCCACCACCTTGGGCGACAAATATTGACCAAAAGCCCCCTTGATCATCTGCTTTTGGCCCATTTCCAGGATGTAATAGCGCAAACTGACAATCAGAAAGCTCAGGAAACCGGCGGTCAGGCTGTAGGAAAGGGAGATGACCATCCCCTGATGGATGTAGACCCAGGTGCTGCCCGCCACCAATACCCCCGCGGCCAGAAAAGAGACCAGAAAACGGGCCAGGGGGCTGGCGATCATGGCAGCCAGCAGCATGGTGGCCAGCAGGGTCAACAGAACGGTCATCTCCATCTGCCCTGTCGCCGGTCGCAACGGGGCATTGCGCAGCAGGGTGTGAACGGCATCGGCAATGATCTCCACCCCATAGACCATACCCACCGGGGTGTCAAACCAGTCGTGGGAAACCTCCGAGGTATCACCCAGCAGGACCAGCTTGTCCTTGACCCAGGCAGACAGCTCCAACCGGTCATCCTCGTCCAGTTTGTCAATGTCAATAAAATCCAGGGCACTCAACCCGGCCGACTGACTCAAAAACTTGTTGCCGCTCGGCAGGGCGGGAAAATCAATATAAAAATTGCCAAACTGGTCCAGGGGCACCGCAATGTCGTTGCCCAGTTTCAGGACATTGTTCTCCAGACGCGGTTCCACGCCCAGATACATGGCCAATGCCTGGACAGCAAAAGGCCAAACCCGCCGGTTCTGATCGACCACGGTGTCATAGACCTTCAGACGGGACAGAGAGGTGACGATGGCGCTCTGGGAACCAATGTTGGTATAGCCATTTTTGGTCACCGCATCCAGGACGGGCGTGGCCTTGTTCAGTTTGACAAAGGCACTCTTGCGAAACTCCGCCTGGGAGACCACCATCACATTGCCCGCTTTCTTGAACGACTCCGCCGTGGGGGGGTCCTCGCCATAGGAGCTCGGAAAATCCATCAACAAGTCGACCGCCACCACCCGGGCCCCCAGAGACCGCAAATTTTCGGTAATCTTGCCCACATCCGTGCGCCGCAAGGGAAAACTGCCATACTCCTTGAAAAATTTTTCGTCCGTATTGACCAGGACAATCGCATCTTTGGAAAACCGGGTCTGTTCCGGTTTGGCCATGCTCATGCGCAGCAACTGCCGGAAAGAGATGGTCTGCTCCTCCAGCAGGGCAAACATTTCGTTGTGCTCGGCCGGAACAGCCAATAAAAACAGCAACACAGTCGCCCACAAATCGTAGCGGCCGAGTAATTTTTTCATGTCGGTTGCCTCTTTGCCGGGATGGTCAATGGTCGGACAAAACAAATCGACCTGAGGGGGCGAAAGTCCCCCTCAGGTCGAGTGTAATCCAATCCAGCCGAGGATGAAATGGCTGGCGTACAGCGAAAGCCGGAATCAGCTCTGCCCAGCCGCCTTGAGCATGTCCTGCAGCTTCAGGGCACTGTCTTTTTTCTGTTTTTCCAGCTTCAGATCATGGTAGGCCTTGATCAGCATGGGATACATGTCGGTATCGTCCGCGTTGCTGTCAAAATATTTCCGATAGTGATCCATGGCGGAAACAGCCACGCCCTTGCCATCCAGGAAGACGGCCTTGGAGAGGTTGTCGTTCGGAGAGGTCTTGTCGATCTGCGCCAGTCCCGCCGCGATCTGTTTTTCCTCGTCACTGCTCAACCATTTGATCTTGCCGGATTTTTTCGGCTCATACACCGCCTCGCTGCCCTTCAACACATCCACCCGGTATTCGTGCTCACCCGGAGTAAGGGCAGGCACGGTAAAGCGCACCAGATCGCTGTCCGTGGCGGCCACGTTGTGGCTCTTGCCATCAATCACCAGTCGATAGGCATACTCCTTGCCCATGCCGGACCAGATCAGGTCAGGATGGGCGGCCGAGAGGGTGATCTCGCCGATGGTATCCAGTTTGACCTCGGTCGCCTTTTTCTCGACGCTCCGGCGCACCGTGGTGTAACGCTGCGCCTTGTCAAACCGCTGGCCAACACCGTCGACCAGGTTGCCGGAATCCTGGGCGGCTTCCGACAACTTGCCGGCCACCGCCTTGGCATCCGTCTCGGTGATCTCCACCACCGAACCGGCTGCAATATCCCGGGTCAGATTGGTGGTCTGGTTGACCAGCTTGCCCGCACCATCCGCACCCGTTTTGACCTGGTAGCCGGCAAACAAAAACTTGTTGCGATCAACCTTTTTCCACTCCTTGCCGTCCTTGCTGACCTGCACGTCGCCTTGCACCTGAGTCAACATGGCCACGGGCGCGCCTCCTGCAAAGGCATTCATGCTGAAACCCAGCCACAGGGACGGTACCAGCAAAATTCCCATTTTAAACAAACGCGTTCTCATAACGTTTCCCTCCCGAGGAAAGATGGAGCAAATAAGGCAGACGGCCGCGCCCGACCGCTTGCTGCCCGGATGGTCTCATGGGGTGTGCCACGACGGAAAGCAGACAGACACTTCCCAGGCTGATCATCGTACCACACTTTTTTTGGTTTTGCTGATTTTTTTTAAATACCCAAAAATGAATCGACCAACCGGACAAGCCGCCCGGCCCGGCAGCACACCAGACAGCCGTTTTACAACACTTTTCGGCCATCAAAAGCCATGACCGGGCGGGAAGTATCGCTTTTTTTCTTCAGTCTGGGAAGCAATAAACCGATCAAATGCTCAAGGGGGTGGATCGGATCGATCTCTCCCGGCACAGGAACAATGCATTCGATTAAGAGGTGGCAACATGAGCGCCAGTGTTGTGGGTCAGTACGACTCCATTCAGCAGGGTGGCCGGTTCGTGACAACCCGGGGGAGCACCGCCAGGTCGCCGGCCAGCGCAGAGCGGTCCGGATCTGTGACCGGCAGGGATGCCGTCGATCTGGGCAACATAAGCGCCATTGACCAGGCTTTCAAAATGTTGAACAGACAGGATACGGTGCCCATCCCCGAGTCGGTCGGTCGGGCCATCCGGGCCCTGATTCAGGAGGTGTTGAATCAACTGCCCGGCACCGGCAGAAAGGGATTCTACTAGTGGGACGACAAGGCTGATTTGACAGGCTTTGAAAAATTGCTGTGGGTCCAGGGGGGTCACCCCCCTGGACCCCGCGCCTGTTTTCATTCGTCAGGTCGGTTGGGCCAGGGCTTGGCGAATGGCATCCCGGAACGATTCGGCGTCCTGAAAACGGTCGGTCGGCTGTTTGGCCAGGGCCCGCAGTGCCACGCCATCCAGGGCAGGCGGTACCCGGTGGTTGCGCAGGGAGGGCGGGTCGGGAGAGAGGTTCAACACCCGCTGGATAATGTTCGGCACCTGCCGCCCGGGAAACGGCTTCACCCCGGTCAGCAGTTCATAAAAAATGACCCCGGTGGCAAACAGATCACTGCGCCGGTCCAGGGGCTGGCCCATCAACTGCTCCGGCGCCATGTAACCGGGCGTCCCCGTGATGGTGCCATGCCACGCGTCCGGGGCATCCTCCCGCCGGGCAATACCAAAATCCATCACCTTGAGCCGCTCCCCGGGCAACAGAATCATGTTGGCCGGCTTCAGGTCCAGATGCATGATGCCGTTGGCATGCAGACAGGCCACGGCATCCAGCACCTGGTACAACAGGTCCACCGACTGCCCCACCTCGAACGACAGACCGGCCTCCAGGCACTCCTTGAGCGTGCGCCCCTGTAGCAGCTCAAGCACCATGACCGGCGCCCCCTGCTCCTCGCCGTACTCGAACAGCGTGGCAATGTTGGGGTGGGTGCAAGCCCCCAGTATCCGGGCCTCGTCGCGGCACCGTTCCCGCAGGCGCTGCCCGTCAGGCCCGGCCAGCAGGGAGGGGTGGATGGTCTTGATGGCCACCTGCTGCTGCCGAACCGGGTCCCACCCTTCATAAACCAGACCACTCCCCCCATGGTCCAACATCCTGACGAGCTGATAACGGCCCAGCCGCGCCGGCTCCACCGTGGAGTGTGTCACCATCCGGTCCATGCCTCCCCTTACTCCCCGGGAACAGGGTGGAGATACTCCTGCGCCAGACGGACATAGTTGGCATTGGTGGCCGCCATGGCCAGCCGGGCCCGCTCATCCAACACCCGCACAGGCCGGGCTGGCGATCCCATCCACAACTCACCGGCCGCCACCCGCTTGCCCGGCGTCACCAGACTGCCCGCCCCCACCATGGCCTGTTCTTCCACCACCGCCCCATCCAGCACAATGGCACCGATGGCCACCATGCTGCGGTCATGCAGGTGACAGGCATGCAGGGTCACCTGATGGCCAATGGTCACCTCGTCACCGATCAACAGCGGAATCCCCTCGGGATGGTCCGCCGTGGGGCGGGTGACGTGCAACACGGAACCATCCTGGATGTTGGTGCGGGCGCCAATACGCACCCGGTTGACATCGCCCCGGATCACCACACCAGGCCAGAGAGAACTGCCGGCACCAATGTGCACATCACCGATGACGACCGCATCGGGATGGACAAAAGCGGTGGGATCAATGGAGGGCATCACCCCCCGATACGGGTAAACGGGCACTTTTTCTCTCCACCAACGGAACAACCCAAAAACATCTGCGGGGTCCAGGGGGGATCATCCCCCCTGGCGGGTCCAGGGCAGCGCCCTGGGATTTTGCTGTTGCTGTTGCTGTTGCTGTTGCTTTTCAAAAACGCCGCAGCCGGTTTTTGCTGCGGCTTTTCAACATGCGCCGCAGGCAAGCCGTCGGAATCTTTGCTGTTGCTGTTTCTCCTCAAAAACGCCTTCGCATTGCCCGCAAGAACGGGACCACCATGCAGGGATTTTCTGCTTTCCAACACGCCGGTCAATATGTGACAATCATTCCATCGTCGGCGTTTGTCTGTCAATCGGAGGTTGACCCCCCATGACACCGCAACTGGATATTACCTTCGCCCGCCTGGCCCACGTCATGCTGGAGGCACAACTGGAAACCGCGCTGCAGGGCAAAGGCCCGACCGGGCCCGGCGCATTCGCCCTGCCTGCCCGCCATCGTTGCGAACTGGGGCTCTGGCTGGGCCAGCATGAACCGCCCCACGCCCTGGTCGAACGGGATGCCTACCTGCAACTGGTCATGGCCCACGACCAGTTTCACGACAAGGCAGAACGGGTCATCCACCACCTGACCGTCACCCCCCCCACCCTGCCACCATCACGCCTGGCAGAGGAGATGGCCCAGTTCCGCCTGCTCAGCCGCGACATGGTCTTTCTGCTCACCTCACTGGAACTGGCCTACCTGAATGAACAGCACCGCAGCGCATGGCTGGCCCACCCCTTGAAAAATTTACTGCACCGCCTGTTCGATGATCACCCCGCCATGTCGTCTGGCGAAACAGAGATCCTGGACATCAGTCACGCCCGCCTGGCCCATGTACGCTGGCAGGAAAACCTGTGCAAATCCTTCCGTCACCGCGGCCGGCACTTCCCGATGGACGCTGAAGAAAACTGCGTCCTGGGCAACTGGGTCCGCAACGTGGGTCTGCCCGGACATGCCGACCTGGCCGAAATGACCATGCTGGACCAGGCCCATCAACAGTTTCACGCCCAGGCGGACAAGACCGTCCAATGCCTGCAGAGACGACAGGATCGGCGGGCCGAACAGGCCTACGCGGAGATGTTGACGGCCAGCCGGGAAATCGTCTACCTGCTGTCCATCATCGAAAGCAAACTGCTGGACGCCGCCTCCATCCATCGCACCCCGAACCTGATCCGCTGACCCCCTCCCCTGCGTCAAAAACCGCCACCCATCCGTCAGGGTTCCGACAAGCCGACGCCATCCCATCCGCATACCGACACGTTTTTCTTACCTTCATCAATTGGCAAGCGGCTTGCATTAACGTCGCCATCGGGACATGGCCCGACACCCGACCGACAGGCGTCCGGCCCCCCGAACCCCCGGTCGATTGGCATCAACCCTATCGCACACCCTGTCAGGAGGAGTCAAGCATGGAAGAACTACAGGTTTGTCAAGCCCGCCGTCACGGCAACGGTCTGCTGGACCGGATGGCCGCGCGCACCACGACCGCGACACCCCACGCCCCGATGCTGCATGTGCGCAACCGCTGGTCCAGCCTCAAACCCGGTTTTTCGGCACATGCCAACCGGATCTCCACCGATCTCCGGTCAGAAAGGGCAGGTGTCTGAATGATTTATCCCTGCATCTATGCGCCCGTGCTCTTTCCACAGGGCGGCAAACGCCTGGGTATCCACGTCAGTCGGCGCTGGCCGATCAAGCCGAGCCACGCAGAATCTCGGCCACAAGGAAAGCGACGTCCAGGCTCTGTGCCACATTGAGCCGGGGATCGCAGGTGGTTTCATAGCGTTCGGTCAGGTGTTCCTCGCGTATCTCATGGGAACCACCCAGGCACTCCGTGACATTGTCCCCTGTCAACTCGAAATGCACGCCACCCGGCACGGTGCCCTCTGCCTGATGGATGGTGAAAAAGCTTTTCAGCTCTGACAGGATGTGGTCCATGGAGCGGGTCTTGATCCGGCCCGGGGCCTCGTAGGTGTTGCCGTGCATGGGGTCACATACCCAGACAATGGACCGACCGGCCGGGGCCACGGCACGCAACAACGGCGGCAGGGACTGCTCGATCCGGTTGTGACCAAAGCGGCTGATCAGGGTCAACCGGCCCGGCTCGTTGTCCGGGTTGAGCCGATCACACAGCCCGAGAATGTCATCCGCCGTCACCGCAGGTCCGATCTTGACCCCAAGAGGATTCTTGACCCCACGCAAAAATTCCACATGGGCACCATCCAACTGGCGCGTCCGCTCGCCGATCCACAGCATGTGCGCCGAACAGTCATAATAGTCCCCCGTCAGGGAGTCGCAACGGGTCAGGGCACTCTCGTACTCCAGGATCAGGGCCTCGTGGCTGGTGAAATATTCCACCTCGTGCAGCACCGAGCCATGTTGACCACCGTTGATGCCGATGGCCTTCATGAAGCGCAGGGTCTGCCCCAACTGGTCCGCCAGCAGCGCATACCGCTGGCCCTGGGGACTCTGCGCCACAAAATCCTGGTTCCAGTGATGCAGTTGCCGCAAATCGGCAAAACCGCCACAGGTAAAAGCACGCAACAGGTTGACCGTGCTGGCTGCCTGAAAATAGGCCCGCTCCAACCGGCGCGGGTCCGGAATGCGCGCATCCTCGGCAAAAGCGGGATCATTGACCGATTCACCACGAAAACTGGGCAGGGCCACCCCGTTCTGGACCTCGACCGGACTGGAACGGGGCTTGGCAAACTGACCGGCAATGCGACCCACCTTGATGACCGGCTTGCACAAACCGTGGGTCAAAATGACCGCCATCTGCAACAAAACCTTCAACTTGTCCCGAATGGCATTGGCAGTGAAATCACTGAACGATTCGGCACAATCCCCACCCTGCAACAAAAACGCCTCGCCCCGGGCCACCTGGGCCAGATGGGCCTTCAGATCGCGCACCTCACCGGCAAACACCAGGGGAGGATAACGGGAAAGATTGGCATAAACCTCTTCCAGAACACGCAGATCAGGCCATTCCGGCTGCTGCAGGGCCTCAAAATTTCTCCACGACTGGGGATGCCAAGCGGATGTGGACACGGTGTGGATTCCTTGCTGGTTGAATGAACGACCGTCACAGGCAACAGGCCATCAAACGCATGTCCTACCAGGGCATGAACCTGTTCATGAAACTCATGGGACGGGTGGCGCCATTCATGTCATAACTCATGATGTTGACGGCCCCCGCCATGACGTGTATGGCCTGCGTCAGGGCAGACATATCCTTCGACATGGGGACCAGGAGGTTCAGCTTGGTGGAAATGGCTTCCATGGTCTTGGTCATGGTCACCATGTTGCGACTGACATCGCCGCCACTGCGGTCCATCTGGGCCACATTGGTGCCCATCGTGCGCATGGTATCCGTCATCTGCTCCACATTGGTGGACAGACTCTGCATATCCACCGACATGGTCTCCATGTTGTCGCTGATGTATTCCAGATGGGTGGACATCAGCTCGACATTGTTGGACAACATGCCAATATTGGCAGAAAGGCTGCCCATGTTCACCCCCATCTTCGGATCAATGGAGGCCGCCATCGTGCGAATGTCCTGGGTCAGACTGTAGATCAGGAAAAATCCATACATGGCCAGAATAATAAAGGCAAACAGGGAAGGATAGACGATCAATTCCCAGCGCCGGGCGCTCTTGTCAAAACTCTTGGCAAACTCCGCCAGCACCATTCCCGAACAGTCGCCGCATTCGGCAAACTTGCCAGCAGGAATCACCGGATACAGGTTGCGTCCTCGTGGCCGTTCATGATCACGCTCGGCCCGACCCGCCTCGTCCGCACAGGGACGCTGGGCAGCAGAGGGTTCCGCAGGGGACTTGTCATCCGTCATGGAATCAACTCCTTGGTTAATCACTGACCTTGGTTGCTCCCTTGGGCGGGGAGGCCAACTCGGGATAAAGCTGCGCCGCCAGGCCCATAAACTCTTCGGAAGCCTTGCTGCCCGCCGACATCTCAAACACGGCCCGACCTTCACTGAAAGAACGCCGATAGGCGGTACGCTGGCAAATCCGGGTATCCAGCAACGTCACACCCGCCAATGAGGCCAGGGCACCCTCCGTCTCATGGGACTCCCGAATGCCGGGATGGGTGTCAGCCCGATTGATGAACAGCAAAATCTCCGGTCGTTCTTTTCTGTTGATCACCGTTTCATTGATGATATCGCGAAAACGGGCGGTAGACCAGACATCCGCCTGACTGGGCGGCACAGGCACCAGAATGCGCTGTGCCATGGCAATGGCCTGCCGCATGGCCCACAGATTGGAGGCCCCCACATCCACCAGCACCTCGCCCTGATGCTCCCGCATGATCTTGGTCGGATTGCTCTCCGGGCGAAACACCGTGATGACCGGCAACACCCCCTCCTCACGACGCACCTCGGCCACATCGCTCAACGTGGATTGGGGGTCCAGGTCAAAGGCAACCACATTCTCCCCCTTCCCGGCCAACCAGATGGCCAGGTTGAAGGTGATCGTGCTCTTGCCGCATCCCCCCTTCAAATTGCCAATCACAGTGATCATGGTGGTCGTTCCCGGACGAGCTCAGCCGCGGCCCAGATGCCGTTCCGAAGAGAAGCACACAGTACGCGCAAGAGAGTACATGGTTCGGGGGGGGTTTGAAAACCGCCAATCAGCACCACGGCCAAAAATAAAAGAAGGGGTGGAAAACCCCGCCACCCCTCCTCCTGTTGCCAGTCCATCCATCACTCGACTGTCAGCATGCCCACTACTTGCCGGAACGATCGTCCGCCTGGGGGGCCGCCGGTTGACCGGGCTGACCACCGGGACCTGCCCAGCCGCCCGGACCATAACCCGGTCCACCATAACCCGGTCCACCCCAACCCGGTCCACCATAGCCCGGTCCACCCCAGCCCGGTCCACCATAGCCCGGTCCACCCCAGCCACCCGGACCATAACCACCACCATAGCCGTTGTTCCAGGTGTTGCGGTTGTCCCAGTTGTTGGCGCCGTTGCCATAGCCGTTGCCGGACCCGGCCACATCACCACCCATATTGAAACCAAAATTGCCATTGGCACGGCCATTGCCGTTGCCATTGCCCGCCATGTTGTTGCCCCAGTTGTTGTTGTTGCCCCAACCGTTGTTGCCCCAGCCGTTGTTGCCCCAACCCGGACCCCAGGCCGCTGCATCACCCGAGGAGAAAAAGGCCGCACTACCCAGGATGGCGGCCACCGCCAATGCACTCAGACTTTTTTTCATTTAGATAACTCCGTTAAATTATTGACAATTACAGAAAGACAGGGAAGACATTGAACAGGCGAATAAACCCGAAATCAGCATGCCCTACCAACCCCAACCGGGACCGCCCCAGCCGGGACCACCCCAACCGGGACGCCATCCACCTGGATGACCACCCGGATACCAGCCATTGTTCCAGCCGTTGTTCCAGCCGTTGTTCCAGCCGTTGTTCCAGCCGTTGCCCCAAAAATCATCCATCCAACCATCCACGTCGGCTTCCACCTGAAAGTTGAACCGGCCCCGCCCGTTGACTAGGCCGTTCCACCAATCATTGTTGCCCCAATAACCGTTGCCGTTATTGGACCAGGGTGCATCCCAACTGTTGCCCGGCCACCCTCCCGGACCACCCCAGCCCCCCCCCCGGCCATCCACCCCAGGCCTGGGCCGGACCGGCCGCCCAGAGACTGCCCACACTCAGCGCCACCGCCAACAACAGCACCCGAACCGCGTATTTCATTCCATTTGCCCCCTTTTCTCTTCAGGAGAAAGAGATACCGTCGCCAGGGTGGCACGGCCCCTGCGGCCTGTCAAGGTCGAACCGGTCCACTGCCCGGCCGGACCAGTGGGTCGACCAACCCTGATTTGACAGGTACAAGCCGTTCCAGAATCGCCGGGTTGCCTGCGGCGCATGTTGAAACCGCCGCAGCAAAAAGCGGCTGCGGCTTCTTTGAAAAACAACAGCAACGGCAAAGTCCCAGGGCGCTGCCCTGGACCCGCCAGGGGGGTGACCCCCCTGGACCCGCAGCCATTTTTCAAAGCCCGTCAAATCAGCCCGGTGGAGCCACTAGCGGTGCTGACCCGTCCATGCCCCCCGTTCCTGCGACACCGACGGGGCACCCGACCAGGGGGAGGGTGCATACGGTCGGTAACCGAACGCCTCCCCGGATCGCTGATCATACCCCTCCCGCTCCCATTCATCCCGGTAGCGGTCGCCACCCGGCGGAACAGGGCGCCATCCTTCCCCACCCGGATAGAGGCCTCCGCCGTAATAGGGATGGCCGCCACCATAGGGATGACCACCACTGTAGGGATGGGTGCCCCCATAAGTCCATCCGTACTGCCACTTGCGCAGGTTCCAATCGTGATCCACCCAACTGTTGTTGCGTTCCCAGGGATCGAAACCAAACACGGGATCTCCCCAACGGGCAGATCCCCAGGGATCGTACAGCCGATAGGGCAGAGAACGCCGCTCACTATTCGCCGGGGCCGGACCGGGCCGAACAGCACGATCCTCCTCCCGATCCCGCCGAGTTGGCCACTCCCCGTGACCGGGCGCAACCCGGTCGACAGCACGCCGCTCCTCGGGAACAACCCCCTTCTTCTCTTCCTCGGACTGCATCTGGCGCATGAACGACCCGACAAACTTGCCAAAACCCTGCCCCATGGTGCTGAGCTCCTTCTCGGAAGGCGGGTCAACCGCCAGTACCGACCGGGGCATCCACACCACCATCAGGGCAACAGCGGCGGACCACAGCACCGGCCAACCGGGAGAGAAAATCTGTCGTAATGGGTTTTTCATGTTGTCTTCAGGAAAGCGCAGCACTTGATCAGCGAAAAAGACACCTCCCTCACCCCCTGATTATCAACACTTATGCAACACAATACCAGGATAAAATGAAAAACCGAAACATCAGAATATTATTAAAATCTAATATACCACCCGCGAACCCCCATTGCAACAAAAAAAATGGCCGGTCAGGCGGCACAGACCATTTTATTTGGGGGCGGTCTCCGCCGGGGAAGCGGGTTTGGCAGGCAGCGTCACCTTGGTAAACCCGGCAGGCAGCTCAAACAGTTGGGCAGACTGGGCCCCTTCGCGTATGCGGTGCATCTCCACGGTCAAGCCGTCGGCATAGGTTTCACGGATGGCAATGTTCAGACGCGGGTCCACCCACAGTTGCGCATAAGGGGATTCCCCTTTGTCACCCACCATGCTGATGGTCCAGTGCATGACAGACCGATCGTTGACCGTTTTCAGGCCCAGCTTTTTGCAGTGGAATTTTTTGTTGCGACAGGGACTGTGTTCATCTTCCGGCAGCGGCGGCCATTCCAGGGCGAGACCGACACGTTCCATGTAGGTCTGCTGTTTGGGAAAGATCGTCCAGACCACCTTGCTGGCCGGCTTGAAAATCATCCAGACCGGCTGATCGTTCTGGGTGATTTCGGTGCGGATACCCTCACGCCCCACATACATCATGCCGTTGCTGGGCGAAACGGAATGGGCGGTATCGCTGCGGGTGACCTGGGCGGAAAACTCCACCACCTGTTGCGGCACGGCGCCACCACTGGCGGGAAAAAGCAGCGCACCCAGCAACGGACAGAGCATGAACAACATAAAACTTTTCATGGTGCATCCCACCATCCGTCACCGCCATCATAGTAGTAGGACGGCAGCCGACGACGATACGGGCGACTGCCAAACCGGTCGTCGTAATAATAGGGAGATGAGGGGTAAAAATCACGGCGCCGATAGTCGCGATCCGGCGCATACGGGTACTCCCAGGGATTACGGTCACTGCGCAATCCCCCCTCCGGCCAGGCAGAATCATCCGGAAAATCACGGTAACGGGCAGCAGGGCGATTGCCCGTGTAACCCTCCCGGGGGACTCGACGGTCCAGATCCTCGTTGCGCCACTCCGGCGGCACATCACCCCAGGGACGGTTGTCATAACGACGGCTGTCGGCAGGCTCCCGATCCTCCGGCCACTCCCGCGGTGGCGGTGGCGGTGCCTTGCGGAAATCAGGACGGACGGGCGGCGGCTCGGCCTGGGGACGACTGCGCTCGACACGGCGCCGCTCCTCTTCGCGGTTCTGCTCCGCAGTGAACGCCGGCTCCCTGGACGGATTGAGCCGATAAAATCCCGTTCCCCAATCGGGCGAACCGGCCAGTACCGGATGCGGCCACCACCACAACCCTCCCAGCAGCAAGACCAACAAACGGCCCAGGCGCAGCGCCACCCGCATGAAGAGACCGGTGGTGGTCATGACCAGGATATCCCGTTGTTGGCCGCGGGCGACCCGGCCCGCATCACCGACGGTTCCATTCGCCACGCCCGCGCCCCATGGCCGGCAACCCTGGCCACGCCCGCCATCGACCGACTGCCCAATGCATTGGAACAGGCCCGGAACCGTATCATCTAGTTGGACTCTCCGCTGGATGGTTCATTGCGTGCCGGCTTCAAACGAATGCCCCGGCGACCGCCCCCCTCTTTTCTGGCCGGTGAAGAACCAAACGACTCTCCGGCCTGTTGCTGCTCTTGCTCCAACTGCTCTGCCGGCAGAGGGTCCGTTTCCCGGAACGGGGGCTCGGTGGCAACGGGCGGCGGCGACGGGATGGCCTCAGGCTGGGCGGTATCGGCCACCTCCCGGACGCCACCCGCATCAACCGGGACGGTCACAACCGGCGCCGCAGGCGCAACCGTGACGCGCCCCCCCTTGACCGTCTCCGGCAGATGGGCCTCCACCCGCACCGACCTGGGATAGGGCGCCTTGGGAAAAACAAAGGCCCGCTGCGCACTGACGCAACCCAGCGGAATGACCAGCAGCGTCAACAGGGTGGAGATCAGCGCGCCAAACAGCAGAGAGATGGCCATGCCCTGAAAGATGAAATCCCCCAGAATGACCGAAGAGCCCGCCACCAGGGCCAACGCCGTGATCACAATCGGACGGGTCCTGGCCTTGCAGGAAAGAATGACCGCCTCCCGGACCGAAACACCTTTCAGGATCTCCTGCTGGGTAAAGTCCACCAACAGAATGGAGTTGCGCACAATAATGCCGGCCAGGGCAATGAAGCCGATCATGGAGGTGGCCGTGAACTTGGCACCCAGCAACCAGTGCCCGGGCACAATGCCGAGCAGGGTCAGGGGAATCGGCGCCATGATGATGGCCGGCAGGGTGAAATTGCCAAACTCCCACACGACCAGCATGTAAATCAGGATCAAGGCCACCCCGAAGGCCAGGCCCATGTCCCGGAAGGTTTCATAGGTCACGGTCCACTCGCCGGTCCATTCAAACCCGGAACGGCTGTAACTCTTGGGGGGCCCCATGAACTCGCCATGCATCTTGACCCCGTCCGGCGTGGTGTACTGTTTCAGAAACTCCTCCACCTCAAACATGCCATAGATGGGCGCATCCAGCTTGCCGGTCACCTCGCCGGTGACATACTCCACCGGACGCAAATCCTTGTGATAGATCAGGTCATCCTTGCTGCCCTTGACAAACCGCCCCATTTCACCCAACGGCACGGTATCGCCCTTGGGGGTACTGATCGGCAGGTCGGCAAGAGAAGAGATGCGGGAACGCACCTCCATCGGCACCTGGATGACAATATAGGTGGGTTCCAGGACGGAACCACGCTTGACATCCCCCAACTGGGCACCCCCCATGGCCATGCCCAGATTGCGGTTGATGGCATCCACGGAAATGCCACGGCGGACCGCCTTTTCCGTGTCCACCTCGAACCGCCAGATCTCATGGGGCTTTTGCATGTAACTGTCCACATCGACAATGGTTTTTGTCTTCTTGAACAGGCCGACCATATCCTCGGCCACCCGCCGCCGGGTGTTGGCATCCGGACCGGTCACCTCGGCCACCACCGACTGGAGCACCGGCGGTCCAGGCGGCATCTCCACCACCTGCAGCACGGCGTTCATCTTGCTGGTGATGGGAGTCAGCAACTCCCGCACCTCGACCGCAATGTCGTGACTGGTCCGTTTCCGTTTGCTCTTGTGAACAAGCTGCACCTGGATGTCTGCCTCCCAGGAGTTGCGCCGCAAATAGTAATGGCGCACCATGCCATTGAAATTGAAAGGAGATGCCGTGCCGACATAGGTCTGCAGGGCCGTCACCTCGGGCACCTTGTCGCGAATCAGAGTGGTCAACTGGGCGGCCAGATTGGCCGTCTTGGGCAGGGCAGTCCCCTCCTCCAGTTTGAGCACCACATCAAATTCCGGCTTGTTGTCCAGTGGCAGAATCTTCACCGTCACCGCCGTCGTGTAAAAAAACAGCAGCGACAGAAAAAAGCCCGCCACCAGGGCTCCCAAGAATCCCCACCCCTTGCGGGGATTGTCCAGCAACTGGTTGATGACCGTCCGGTAAAATCCTTCCAGTTTTTCCGAGGTGGCGTGCTCCTTCTCCGAATGGCTGTGCAGGGAACGCATGCTCGGCTTGATCAGCATGGCCAGCCAGGGCGTAAAAATGAAGGCGGCAAACAGCGAAAACAGCATGGCCACCGACCCCAACGCCGGAATGGGACGCATGTACGGCCCCATCATGCCGCTGACAAACCCCATGGGCAGCAGGGCGGCAATCACGGTAAAAGTGGCCAGAATGGTGGGATTTCCCACCTCGCGCACCGCATCGATGGAAATGACAGGGCAACACTTGTCCTCCAGCAGCCAGCGCCGGTAAATGTTCTCGACCACCACAATGGCGTCGTCCACCAGAATGCCGATGGAAAAGATCAGGGCAAACAGGCTCACCCGGTCGATGGTATAGCCCATGACCCAGGCGGCAAACACGGTCATCAGGATCACCACCGGAATGACGACCAGGGTGACGATGGCCGGCTTGAGACCCAGGGCATACCAGACCAGCAGGGTCACCGCCAGCGTGGCAATCATCAGTTTGAACAGCAGTTCGTTCACCTTTTCGTTGGCGGTCTCCCCATAGTTGCGGGTGACAGAGACCTGCACATTCCTGGGAATCAGGCGCCCCTTCAGCTCTTCCACCTTGTCCAGAACCCCCTGCGCCACGGTCACACCGTTGGAACCCTTCTTCTTGGCCACCGCAATGGTGACCGCCGGCAGGGCATCGGCCACGGCCGCTTCCGGCACACGGGACAAACCCGTGGTATAGGTGACCAGTTGACTGGTCTCTTCCGGACCAGCAAACACATCCGCCACATCACGCACATAAACAGGTGAAGCCCCCCGGGTACCCACAATCAGACGACCCACATCCTGGGCGGTCTTCAAGAAGGCCCCCGTGTAGACACTGAAACCCTGGTCACCCGACTCCACCTTGCCCAGTCCGGTCTCGCTGTTGGCGGTCTTGATGGTCTGGGCAATCTGGTCCAGGCTGATGCCGTACCCGGAGAGCCGCTCCGGGAAAACTTCGACCCGGATCTGCTCAGACCGGCCACCCACAACAAACCCCTGACTGGTATTCGGCACCTCGTTGACCCGCTGCAGCAAATCCAACGCCAACACCCGCAGGGCAGCATCGTCCACATCGGCCGACCAGAGCGTCAGGGTGACCACGGGCACATCATCCACCGCCTTGGGTTTGACCAGCGGCTCCGTGACACCGGGTGGTATCTTGTCCTTGTTGGAGTGCAGCTTGTCGTACAGCTTGACCAGAGACGCCTCCATGTCCTGCCCCACGTCAAACTCCACCGTCACCATGGCATGTCCCTGCTGCGAGGCGGAATAGACATGCTTGACACCCGCAATCTCGCTCATGATCCGTTCCAGTGGATCAGCCACCAGGGCTGCCACCTGCTCGGCAGAGGCGCCCGGATACTGGACAAACACATCCACCATCGGCACGGAAATTTGCGGGTCTTCCTGACGCGGGGTAAAAATCAATCCCAGGATGCCCATCCCCAGACAGGCAAACAGCAACAACGGCGACAGGGGGGAATGAATGAAAACCCTGGCCATGTTGCCGGCCACTCCAAGCTGCTTGACGCTTTTCCGTCGCTCCTCAGGGGGAGGTGGCATGTCAGATTTGCTGAAAAATTTGCCCATCGGTTCCTGACCAGTTCCATTCAAAGAAAGATTATTGCCTCGACATCCCGACGGCACCCCCACGCCAGGCCCACGACCCGGCCCCGGTGTCCGTCCCACCGCCCAACGTCTGCACCACCGGATTACCGGGCGGTCGGCCGGCCACTGTCGGTGCCGGCCTGTTCCTTCCATCCCGAGGCGGCTGCACTCTGCGCCGGATTGGCCAGAATCTGCTCACCCACCTGCAAGCCGGACAGGACGCTGACCGATTTGTCATCCACAAAACCACCCAGACGGACCATGCGCAGCTCCGGCTCCCTGCCCGCCGTCACCACCATGACCGCCGGCAGACTGCCACGCCACAATACCGCCGATTTTTGAACAATCGGCATGTTCTTGACCGGTGTGGTCACGTCCGGAATCATCACCTCGGCATACATGCCGGGACCACCCGGCGCATCCTTGGGCAAATCCAGCTTGACCGTCACGGTATGCCGCTGGGGATCGGCCATCGGATAAATCTGGGCCACCCGGGTCTCGATGCGGGTATCACCCACATCCAGCTTGGCCGGCAGCACCATGTCCTTCTTGACGCCGGGCATCAGACGCGCCGGAATGTCCACTTTGACCTGCAGGGTCCGGGTATCGGCATAACTCATCAGGGGCATGCCGGGCTGGACCGTGTCACCCTTTTCCACGTTTTTCGTGATGATGACCCCGGGAAAGGGAGCCACAGAGCGGGTATCCCGCAGTTTGGCATCCAGTTCCTGGATGCCGGCCTGCGCCTGGGCCAGACTGTGCTGGGCCTGGTCGATGGCGGTACCCTGCGCATAAATCTGCGCACGCCGCGCCAGTTCCGGACTGTCCGTGCCCATCATGTCGCTGAACGGCATGGTGACCATCCGGTCAAACATTTTTGGCATGGCCATGCCGGTGTTGTCCGAACCCATGCTGGAACCGGAGTAGACCTGCCGGGTATATTGCACCCGGGCATTGCGCCAGTTGGCCTCTGCCTGGGCCAGAGCGGCTTGCGCCGCACGCCGCTTGGCCAGCAGGTCGTCATTGTCCAGGGCCACCAGGATGTCACCCTTCTTGAACCAGTCGCCCTCGACACCCGCCAGATAGACCACACGACCAGGCATCTGCGCGGCAAAGGCCACCTCCTTGTAGGGAACAACGGTGCCACCCAGGGTGGTGGTGGCCCCGATGGGGCTGGCCTCCACCGTGATGACAGAGGCCGTACCAGCCGCCGGATTGCCCGCGGCCAACAGGCCGGACCACCACAGCGAACCGGCCAACACGGCCGATACCCCCAGGAAAAATCGACTCTTTTTCAACATGGCACCCAGTCCCCTTACACTTTTTTCTTGACAGTTTGCAGACCGAAAGATCAAACCCGTCCCATGACCGCGAAAGTCTTGATGAAAGGACCGGCCATGCGGGGGTCGGCAATCATGGCACCATAGTCGCCCACTTCAAACTTGAGCTTGCGGGTGGTGTAGGCCATGCCCAGCCCCATCATGCCGATCCCCTTGGCAATCCATTTTTCCCAGCTTTCCTGACTGGCACGCAAATCCCAGTTGAGGGATTCATTGCTGTAGGCACCACTTTTGACCACTTTTCCCTGTTCCACCACCAGCACGCCACGGGGCGCCGCCTCGCCCTCGATCCCGTAGGCGATGGTCGAGTTGAAACCGATTTTGCCCAGTGCATCAAACAGTTCAGGCTCTTTGTTCCATTCCTCCTGGAAACGGTTCATCCAGTCTGCGGAAAAGAGTTCAGCCATGTTGTGTCTCCTTACAAATTGATTGATAGACAAGCCAGGATGCCATCCCCGGGGCCGGTTGCGCCCGGCCTGACAGGGGACAGCCACCCGACACCCGCAACACATGAAAACAGCCACGCATTGTAACGAGCTGCCCCACCGGGTGCCAATGTTAATTTTTGTGTGCCGGATCGCCGAGGCCCCGCCTGCGGGTGGATGCACACAACAACCCATATTGCAACATAATATAAATGCTTCCGACTGACAATGGTTCCAGTAAAGGGGGTACGGCGTTTCCCGCAAAAACCGCTGACCGGCAGATGGGAGCCAACCCGGCAAGGCGGGCCGGCAGGAAGAGGAACAGCAAAGGACGGGCACAGCAGGCATTGACACCGTTTCGTCCGACAGGGTGTCGCAACCCGCCAGCCTGCCTGCGGCGCATGCTGAACAAACCGCAGCAAAAAGCGGCTGCGGCTTGCTTGAAAGGCAACAGGAAATCCCGCCAGCCTGCCTGCGGCGCATGCTGAAACACGCCGCAGCAAAAAGCGGCTGCGGCTTGCTTGAAAGGCATCGGGTAGGAGGCGGGGTCGCCCCCGCCGTCCTCCCACACCACCGTACATACGGTTCCGTATACGGCGGTTTATGCAGCACCTTGAAGTCGTCGTAGCT
>JAMOAX010000268.1:0-2215 GCA_039908555.1 Magnetococcus sp. DMHC-8 | reverse complement strand
TACCCCGCCAAAGACCGGTCTGGACGTTTGGCCATGGTGGAGGAAGCCCACCTGGGCCGCCTGATGGCCAAAATCAGCGGTCCGGTGCGCCCCATCCAGGAGCGTCTTGAATACGGCCAACCGGCTCCCGCCGAGGCCAATACTGCAACCAACTAACGACAACACATAGGAGATTTTACCATGTCTGCATGGCAAGACTACAATGACGCTGACGCACAGAACAACTTTGATCTTATTCCGAAGGGGACGATTGCGCCTGTACGCATGACGATCAAGCCTGGCGGTCTTGATGATTACAGTCGGGGTTGGACCGGGGGCTATGCCAGCGGGGCCAAGGAGAGCGATGCGGTCTACCTCAACTGCGAATTTGTGGTGACCCAGGGTGAATACGCCAAACGCAAGGTCTGGAGCCTGATTGGCCTCTACAGTCCCAAGGGCCCCGATTGGGCCAATATGGGCCGTTCGTTCATCCGTGGCATCCTCAATTCTGCCAAGGGGTTGTCGGATAAGGACACATCGCCTCGCGCCATGGAGGCGCGTCGCATCCAGGGGTTTGCTGATCTGGATGGCATCGAGTTTTTGGCCAAGATTGATGTGGAGAAGGATCAAAATGATCAGCCCAAGAATGTCATCAAGTTCGCTGTTACCCCGGACCACAAGGAGTATTCCGCCTTCCAGGCCGGGGGTGTCCCGGTGGCATCGGCAAAGTTCCAACCGTCCACCTCGTTCCGTCCGGCGGCTGGAGGGGTTCAGGCCCCATCCGGGTTTCAGCCTCAGGCACAGGGTCTGTCCACTTCTCAACCTCCGGCACAGGCTTCGGCTGTGTTCCAGGCACCGGCGCAGGCTCCCTCTCAAACGCAGGCACAACCCCAGGCTGCGTTTCAGACGCAGGCGCAACCCCAGCAGCAACCGGCACCTGCAACCAACGGGTATCAGCCCCAGCAGCAGGCACCTGCCCAGGCGCAGAACGCTGGTGGCACTTTCGCCCGCCCGACGTGGGCTCAGTAATCGGGGAGACAGGGGATGATTCTCAGGCCCAGGCAACAGGTTTTTGTGGATCGGTCGGTGGAGGCCCTCCACGAGCATGGCAACACACTGGCGGTAGCCCCGACAGGGGCCGGCAAGACCATCATGCTGTCCGCCGTCGTCGGACGGATGCTGGCTGATGGTGGAAAAGCCTGTGTTCTGGCCCATCGGGATGAGTTGACTCGGCAGAACGTCATCAAATTCTGCCGGGTCAACCCCGGCCTCTCCACCTCCATCGTGGATGCGGAAACCAAATCATGGCGGGGGCGGACCACCTTTGCCATGGTGCCCACCCTGGCGCGGCAGAGCAATCTGGACAACATGCCGCCGCTGGATCTGCTGGTGATCGACGAAGCTCATCATGCAGCCGCAGCGGGCTATCGTCGCATCATCGATACCGCCAGGGAGCGCAATCCGCAATGCCGCCTTTACGGGGTGACTGCCACCCCCATGAGAGGCGACAAAAAGGCCCTGCGCCCCATCTTTTCCAACGTGGCGGACCAAGTGCGTCTGGGCGAGTTGATTCGTTCCGGCCACTTAGTGCCGCCCCGGACCTTCGTCATCGACGTCGGCACCGGCGATGCCCTGCGTCAGGTGAAACGCACCGCCGACGATTTCGACATGGCCGAAGTCGACCGGATAATGAACAAGGCACCGGTCACCGAGGCGGTCATCCGACACTGGAAGGAGCAGGCTGGGAACCGCCAGACCGTGGTGTTTTGCTCCACCGTGGACCATGCCAAGAACGTCACCGATGCTTTCAACGCATCGGGGGAGAGAGCGGTACTGGTTCATGGGGAACTGCCCGATGGCGAACGGCGGGCGGTGCTGCGGTGGTTTGAAAAAGGTGATGCCCGGCTGGTGGTCAACGTGGCTGTGCTGACGGAGGGGTGGGACCATCCGCCTACCTCTTGCGTGGTGTTGCTGCGGCCCAGTTCGTACAAGTCCACCCTCATTCAGATGGTGGGCCGGGGTCTACGGACAGTAGACCCCAACGAACACCCCGGAGTCGTCAAAACGGATTGCGTCGTCCTGGACTTCGGCATCTCCACCCTGCTGCACGGCTCCCTGGAGCAGGAGGTGGATCTGGATGGCGGTGCGGGCACTGGCGAAGCCCCCACCAAAGAGTGCCCGGAATGCGAGGCCACCGTTCCCCTGGCCGTCCGGGAGTGTCCTCTCTGTGGACATG
>JAMOAX010000267.1:0-2219 GCA_039908555.1 Magnetococcus sp. DMHC-8 | reverse complement strand
ACGGCTTTTCCAGATAGTCCACGGCACCGCATTCATACCCCCGCAGATGATGATGACGATCCTTGAAAGCAGCGGTGAGGAGAATGATGGGAATGTGCGCGGTACGCTGAACCTGGCTGATGGCCTCTGCCACCTCAAAACCATCCATGCCAGGCATGTCCACATCCAGAAGGACCAGGAAGACATCATGGTCCAGCAGCATCTTCAGCGCCTGGGGACCGGAGGCGGCCTCCAGCACCTGCACCGGCATGATGCGCAGTTGTTTCCGAATCGCCAACCGGTTGCCCGGGTGGTCGTCCACCACGAGCAGATGGGGCATCAGGGTGTTCATGTCGTCGGTTCCTTCTCTCCCCTGGCAGCCCGCACGGCCAACACCTCCTCCAGTCTGGACCAGATCGTCTCCATGGCAGCGGGTTTGGTCAGGTAAGCATCCGCACCGGCCGCCAGGCATTTTTCCGCATCGCCCGGCGTGGCCAGCGCAGTCAGGACCAGCAGGGCGACATGGCGGAAACGGTCGTCGGCGCGAATCGCACGCAGGGTCTCATAGCCGTCCAGATGGGGCATGCACAGGTCCAGCAAAATGACATCCACCTCCGGGTGGGCCGCCAACTCCCCGAGCGCCCTCGCCCCGTCGGCCGCCAGCAGGACATGGGCAACACGGGTTTGCAACTCTCTGGCCAAAGCAAATGCAGCACGCAGGTCGTCATCCACCACCAGTACGGTCAGAGGGCGCCCATTGCTGCACAACGGCACGACCGGCAACGGCGCGGCCAACCCGGTCGGTCCGGCCGGTGCCGGTGCCACTGCCCGGACCGGCGCAGCGGTCGACGGCAGCTCAAGCAGTGCCCGCATGGTAGCAAACAATTGTTCAATACGCACCGGTTTGGACAGATAGGCAGTGGCGCCAGCCTCCAGACAGCGTTGCCGGTCACCGGGCATGGCCTTGGCCGTCAGGGCAATGACAGGCAAATGCACAAAGCGCTGCTGCTGCCGGATCGCCTGGATGGCCTGGTAGCCATCCATGACCGGCATCATGATGTCCATCAGCACCAGATCAATCGCCTGGTCGGCCGCCAGCAGGCGCAGAGCCTCCGCACCCTGGCCGGCGGTCATCACCCGCCGCACCCGGCCATGCAACAGTTTGTCGATCGCCTGGCAGTTGCGTACGTCGTCATCCACCACCAGTACAGTCACATGAGGCGCAGCAAAATCGACCGAGGGTTGTTCCGACATCGGCGCATCCGACAGGACATGCGCACCGGCCACCTTGTCGGGCCAGGGAAACAATGCCGGCAAACAGAGGGTAAAGCGGCTGCCTTCCCCCACTCTGCTCTCCACCTGCAACTCGCCACCCAGCAGTTGGGCCAACTGGCGAGAGATGGTCAGTCCCAAACCGGTACCGCCGTACCGGCGACTGGTGGTGCCATCCACCTGGCGAAAGGCCTCGAAAATCAACGCCTGCTTGTCCTGCGGAATGTCGATGCCCGTATCCGTCACGGTGAAGACCACCACCGACGGCTCCTCCAGCGCCCGGTTGCCGAATATCACCCGCCGATCCGGAGCCCCGAACCGGACCGTGATCCCCCCCGTTTCAGTAAATTTGCAGGCATTGGACAGCAAATTGCGCAATATTTGCTCCACCTTCACCCAGTCGGTCACCAGGGCGCGCGGGGCGCGATGCTCCACAACGATGCGCAACGTCAGCCCCCGCAAAGTGACCAGATGCCGAAACTGCCGCTCCACCCCCTCCAGAAAGCGGTCCACATCCCGGGATTCCGCCACCACATCCATGCGTCCGGCCTCCACTTTGGAGAGATCCAGTATGTCGTTGATCATGGCCAGCAGGTCTGAACCGCTGTCGTGGATGATCTGTGCCGAATCCACCTGGTCATCACTCAGATTGCCCTCCCGGTTGCTGGCCAACAACCGGGAAAGAATCAGCAGACTGTTCAGCGGGGTGCGCAGTTCATGGGACATGTTGGCCAGAAACTCGGACTTGTAACGGCTGGCATTTTCCAGTGCATCGGCTTTTTGCTTGAAAACGTCGGCGGCCTGGGCCATGGACCCGATCTCGTCACGGCGGCCCCGGCCTGGAATCTCGTCCACCACGCGCCCCTGGGCCAAATCACTCAAGGCCCGGGTCATGGCGACCACCGGGCGGGAGATGCCCCGGGAAATGCGCCACGCCAGTACCATCCCCAGCAAAATGGCCATCAGAG
>JAMOAX010000099.1:0-11558 GCA_039908555.1 Magnetococcus sp. DMHC-8 | reverse complement strand
TGTTTGTCAGCACCATAACCCGGGATGCGGCAGACGATGGCTGGTCGATGTCTGAAGGCGCTTTGAATACCGCACGGGGTGGTGGTATCCGGTTTGGCAGTTCGGATACGGTGGTCGTGAATACCTTGATTGCCAACAATGCCGCCGAGGACGCTGCCATCACCGCCCTGCTCACGACCCCGGTTGGGGCTGTCGTGGTCTTGAACGCTGCAGACGGCAATTGGACCCTGGCCGCGGCAGACCTGGTGGCTGCGGCTGCCCTCATCCGGTTTGACACTTCCGACACGGTGACGGTGACCGATATTGCCGCTGGCGGCGAGGCAGGTGCCCTCACCGGTTTTACCACGGCGCTGGCAGGCGGCAGTACCGTGACCCTGGACGCCACCGACAATGGCTGGAGTCTGTCCGCATCCGCCCTGAACACGGCCCATGATGCCGGCATCCGGTTGGCCGCCGACGATACGATCTCTGTGACCGGGACCGGTGCGGCGCTGCTTGCCCTTGATCTGGCCGACTACAACACCAGCGTTTTCGGGGGTGACCATCTCCTCCTGGATGCCTCCGACAATGCCGTCTCCCTGACGGTGGCCGAAGTGAGTGGGGTGCTGAGTGCCGGGCTCCAGTTCGCCGATACGGACCAACTCACCATCACGGGTACCTTGCAGGAACTGGTGGCCATGGGTTGGCCGGTCTTTGCCGAGTTGGGTGGCGGCAACGTTCTCCTCGCACCGACCGACTCTTCCGGCAGCGCCGTGACGGCCGTCATCAACCTGGCCACCTTCAACGGCACAGGTGGCACGCGCTGGGACGGTGTTGAGAATGGAGAGCTTGCCGGCCAGTCGGTCAGTTCTGCGGGAGATATCGACGGTGACGGTTTTGCCGATCTGGTGGTCGGTTCTCCAGGCGCAAGCACCGCCCACGTCCTGCTGGGCAGTGTGGATGGCTTTGGCAGCCGTGATTCTCTGTACTACGCTGAGATTCACCTGACCGGGTCGCCTGGCGATGCGGCGGGCTTTGCCGTGCATTCGGCGGGGGATCTCAACGGCGACGGTTTTGCCGACCTGGTCATCGGAGCGCCGGGGGCCGACCTGGGCGCCGGCTATGGTTACGTGGTGTTCGGTGGTTCCATGGGGTCGGTCAATCTTTCCAGTCTCACGGACGGTTACGGTTTTCGTCTGGAAGGTGAAAATGCGGGTGCCTGGATGGGCTTTTCCGTCAGTGCGGCGGGCGATATCAACGGCGATGGACTGGGCGACCTGGTCGTCGGGGCACCGGGCGGGCATGGCGGTGGCGGTGCCAGTTATGTGGTTTTCGGCAATGTGGGACTGCCCTCCGCGTCCGTATTGGAGATTTCCAGCCTGGATGGCGTGACCGGTTTTCGTTTGTACGGTGCGGGGGCCGCCGTCGCCTCGGCGGGGGATGTCAATGGCGATGGCTACGACGACCTGATCATTGGCGATTCTTCTGCCAGTGGCACGGGCGCCAGCTATGTGGTGTTCGGTCATTCGGGCAGTTTCAGCGCCCTGGACGGTGTGCAACTGTCAACCTTGAATGGCAGCAATGGTTTTCGTCTGGCCGGCACGTTGACAGGAGACATGGTGGGTTATTCGGTGGCCTCGGCCGGCGATGTCAACGGGGACGGCCTGGATGACCTGATCATCGGAGCGCCGGGGCCTGTCGGCAACAGTGCCGGAGGGGCCAGTTATGTGGTGTTTGGCCACACAGGTTCCTTCGCTGCCACGGTCGGCCTGTCCGCCCTGGATGGCACCACCGGTTTTCGGCTGGATGGGCGGTCGGTGGGCGACAAGACAGGCTGGTCGGTCAGTTCGGCGGGGGATGTCAACGGCGACGGGTTTGATGATCTGCTGATCGGGGCCCGTGCCGCCAATGTGAACGGCATGCCCGATGCGGGTTCCAGCTATGTGGTGTTTGGTCGTTCGTCGGGATTCGGCGCCGTGCTCGGTCTGTCCGCTTTGAATGGCAGCAACGGTTTCCGGCTGGATGGTGAAATGGCGCATGATGGGGCAGGCTGGTCGGTCAGTTCGGCGGGGGACATCAATGGCGACGGTTTTGCCGACCTGCTGGTCGGGGCGCGGGGGAATTACACGAATTATTACACCAACTCTTTCGATGCGGGCGCCACCTATATAATCTACGGCGATAATTTTGCGGGGGCGGCAACGTATCGTCTTGGCACCAGCGGCAACGATACCATGCTGGGCAACCTGATCACCCCGACTGCGGAACAGTTTGCGGGAGGGGCCGGCGATGACATCCTGATCGGCGGTGGCGGGGCGGACGCGCTGCACGGTGGGGCGGGCGACGACACAATCCGTGTCGCGGACACGACCTTCCGGTTGGTGGACGGGGGCACGGGCGATGATGTCCTGGCCCTGTCCGGCGCGGGTCTGAGCCTGACCCTGGCCAATGTGCGGGGCAGGATCGACTCCATCGAAACCGTCGACCTCACCGGCTCCGGCAACAATACCCTGACCTTGACGGCGTTGGACGTGCTGAATCTGTCCGAGGTCATGCTGCTGAATCTGTCTGGTGTCGCGATGCATACCTTGACGGTCGATGGCAATGCCGGGGACGTGGTCAATATCGGGGCCGGCTGGACGGATGGTGGTTTCGACAACTATCACTATTACCACATCTATACGCAGGGTCGGGCGATGGTGCAGGTGGCGGCCGATGTCACGGTCGTCGCTCCAGCGCCCGCCAGCGTCATCAGTCTGACCACCCTTGATGGCAGCACCGGTTTTCGTCTGGACGGTACGGAGGGATCGTCGGGCTGGTCGGTCAGTTCGGCGGGTGACGTGAACGGTGATGGTCTGGACGATCTGATTGTCGGGGCCCCGGATGCGCAGGCCAGTGCCGGGTCCAGCTATGTGGTGTTTGGCCAGGTCTCGGGCATGGCCTCCACGATCAATCTCTCCACCCTTGACGGCAGCACCGGTTTTCGCCTGGATGGTGCATCGGCCGGCGATCTGCTGGGCTTTTCGGTCCACGCGGCCGGCGATGTCAACAATGATGGCTTTGGTGATCTGATTGTCGGCGCATACGGTGCCACCAGTGGCGCCGGCGCCAGTTACCTGGTCTATGGCCATGCAATCGCATCATCGGGCGCCAACTCCTTCATCAGCCTGTCCGGCCTGGGAGCGGCCGACGGTTTCCGCCTGGATGGTGCGGCGGGTGCGCAGGCGGGCCGGTCGGTCGGTTCGGCCGGGGATGTCAACGGTGACGGTTTTGCCGACCTGGTCATCGGGGCGCCCACCTCCAGCTCTGCCAACGCCGGTTCCACCTATGTGGTTTTCGGTCACGCGACCGATGCCAATTCCGCCATCAATCTTTCTGCCCTCGACGGGACGACCGGTTTTCGTCTGGACGGTGTGGCGGGTGACTGGTCGGGTGGGTCGGTCAGTGCAGCCGGGGATCTCAACGGCGATGGCTTTGCCGACCTGATCGTGGGGGCCAGCGAGGCCAACAGCGGTGCAGGCGCCGTCTATGTGGTGTTTGGCCATGCGACGGGCTTTGCCTCCCTGCTGGATCTTTCCAGCCTCGCCGGCAGCAACGGGTTCCGCCTGGACGGGGCGGCGGGCAGTCATCTGGGCAGTGCGGTCAGCTCGGCCGGGGACATCAACGGGGACGGGCTGGATGACCTGATCGTGGGGGCGTCGGGGGTCAATGCCAGTTATGTGCTGTTCGGCGATCATGCCTCGCACTTCACGGCCACCATCAACGTCTCCGATCTGGCCAGCGTGGGTGGCTTCCGTCTGGACGGCACGGCACCGGCCACCTCGGTCGGTTCGGCGGGGGATGTCAACGGTGACGGGCTGGATGACCTGCTGATCGGCGTGGCAACAGCCAACAGCGGCGCCGGCGCCAGCTATGTGGTGTATGGCCAGTCGGGCGGCTTCGCGGCCACCATCGATGCCTCTGCCCTGACCGGTCAGTACGGGTTCCGCCTGGAGGGAGCGGGCGGTTCAGGCGGTGCGGTCAGTTCGGCGGGGGATCTCAACGGCGACGGTTTTGCCGACCTGGTGGTGGGCGCCTCGGCGGCCAACAGCAATGCGGGTGCCAGCTACATCATCTTTGGCAGCAACACCAACGGCGCCGTCACCTACCTGGGTGGCAGCACGAATAATGTGTTGAACGGGACTGCGGCAGGCGCAGAGCATTACATTGGCGGTGGGGGTGACGACCTCCTGTTCGACGGTGGCGGCGCAGATACCTTCCATGGTGGGGCTGGCAACGATACCATCTCCGTCTCGGATACGGCCTTCCAACTGGTGGACGGGGGCGGCGGCACCGATACCCTGTCACTGCTGGGCGCCGGCCACACCCTGAATCTGGCTGCCTTGCAGGGGCATCTTGCTTCCATCGAAATTGTCGATCTGACCGGGTCCGGCAGCAACATCCTGGTCTTGACGGCATTGGATGTGCTGAATATGTCTGATACCACCAATACCCTGACGGTCAACGGCGATGCCGGGGATCTCCTGAGCATGGGGTCCGGTTGGACAACGGGCAGTGACGTGACCATCAGCAGTATTACCTATCACGTCTATACAAAGGGGCAGGCCACGCTGCAGGTGGCCACGGCAGTGGCCTCGCCGGAGATATATCAGGCCAGTTCGGCCATGTTCATTGTGGGTGACGGGTCGGGTGGTGGTGGTGGTGGTGGCAACCAGGATACTTCCTCCAGTGCCGGCGGGGCCGGTGGCGGTGGTACCGATATGATCACCGGCTCCACCGGCAATGATGTCATCTTTGGCGACGGCAGTGGTGGCGGTGGTGGGTCGTCCAGTGGTGGCGCAGCTGGTGGCGGCAATGACATCCTGCGGGGCGGGGCGGGCAATGACATCCTGTTTGGCGATGGTTTCAACGGCGCATCGGGTTCTTTCGATTCTGTCGTCCTGGGCGCTGGTGGTGCGGGCGGCCTGGGTGGTGGCGGTGGCGGCGGTGGTTCTGGAGGCGTCAACAGCACCGGTGTCGGATATTATGGAACGGGTGGCGGCGCAGGAGGAATTGGGGCCGGTGGTGGTGGCGGCGGTGCACCCATTTATTATTATGCCACATTCCCAGCCGGTCCGGGGGGTGCTGGCGGCATTGGCGGTGGTGGTGCGGGTATAGCGGGAACAATGGGCGATGGTTCACAGGCCGGTCCGGGTGGTGATGGTGGTGCAGCGGCTATCGGCAACGCGTTCGGTGTGGGCGCCCTGGGCGGGGAGCCTCCCTCCAGTCAGTTTTTTGGAGGCGGTGCCGGTGGCGGTGGCGCGGGCCTGGATGCGGGCACCGGTGGTGCTGGTGGCCAGGGTGGCAGCCAAATCAGCGGCACCAGTGCAGCGGGGACCGCCGGTGATACGTCGGTCGTCGCACTGAGTGACGCAGGTGGCACCATTTACAGCTACGTCAATACGAACCTGGCCACCATCTTTACCAGCACTGCCGGAACCACGAGCGGTTATGGGGCCGGCAGCGACGTGCTGGATGGCGGCGCCGGCTCCGACCATCTGTTCGGTCTGGGGGGCAACGATACCTTTGTCTTTGAATTGAACGATGCCGGCGCAGCTGACACCGACACGGTGTGGGACTTTGACAAGAACAGTGAGACAGACATACTGAGGTTGACGGTGGCCGGCACGACGATTGATGTCACCACGCGCGATGCACTGGTCGCCGCCCAGGTCGTCAGCGGCGCCGACCGCAGCGTGATTTTTACCGATGGTACCGGTCATCAGGTGACCATTCTGCTGAAAAACCTGGGGCGCGACCTGGTCGGAACCGATTTTTGCGTTGCCGGCATGAGTGATCCCCTGGTGCTGGACCTCGATGGCCATGGCATCCATTTGACTGCACAAGGTGCAGGCGCCCGCTTTGACATGAACGGGGATGGCATCGCCGATCCCACGGGTTGGTTTGGCTCCGGCAACGGGTTGCTGGTGTTGGACCGGAACGGGGATGGCCGGATTGCCGGCCTGCAGGAGGTGATTTCCGAACAGTTCACCACCCCCAATGCCACCTCCAGTCTGGCCGCCCTGGCCACCCTGGACAGCAATCATGACGGCCATGTGGACGCCAGCGATGCCGACTTCAGCCATCTGCAGGTCTGGGTGGACCAGAATCAGGACGGTCTGTCCACCGTTCAGGAGTTGCACACCCTCTCCCGGTTGGGTATTACCGGGTTGGGTCTGGCTGCCGATCGGACCAACCCGTTGACCATCAACGGCAATGCGGTGACCGGCTTTGCCACCGTGACCTATGCCGACGGCCACCAGGGCAACATGGCCGAGGTGCAACTGGCCTATAATCCGGCCCAGCCGGCCATGCTCCTCGACCCGGGCACTCAGCCGGGCGGCGACACCCCGGCCACGGGCAGCACGTTGCCCAATCCCGGCCAGTATGCCGATATTCTCAACTGGGATGGCGTCACCCTGCAACGGGAGGGGGATACTGTCAAACTGGTTGATGACGGCTCTTCCCTGGATTTGACCAACCTGCTGGCCAACAAGGCGTTGGCCGGTGTGGACAAGGTGAACATGACGGGTGCAGGCAACAATACCTTGAACATCCATGATATCCTGGACTTCTCCGGCAGCGATCAGCCGTTGCTGATCAAGGGGGATGCGGGGGATGTGGTCAATGTTCAGCAGGCGATCAATACCTGCCTGGGGGCCAATACCAGCGTGGTCATGGATGGGGTCAACCACGCGACCGACGCCAACGGCCACACCACCATCGGCGATGACACCTATGTGGTGCACAAGAGCGTGGATGGCCTGCATACCATACTGGTGGATACGGAGGTGGTGTTGAACTTCTTGCGCTGAGAGGCGGTGGTGCAGGGGTGTGGCGGTTGGCCTGTCACAGACTGGTCATGCTGGATGAACAAAGATGCAATAATTGTTCGGCGGAACAGGAAAGGGGGAACAGGGTCAGGCCGTGGTTGGGCTTGCCGCCGTTTTTCAGGATGTTTTCCGCAATACGGTATTCCCGGATCGCCCGCTCCCGGTTGCCGACCAGGCGGCAGGCCTCGGCCAGATAAAAGTGGGCCAGCCAGCACTGCGGGTCCAGGTAGGCGGCTTCCGTGAACTGTGCCAGTGACTCCGGTCCGTCGGCCTCCTGCCGGGCCACCAGCCCCAGCAACAGACGGGCCTCGACGTGCCAGGGCGCCATCTGCAGGATGGTCCGGCAGCGGGTTTTGGCCTCCTCGTATTGCTGCAGCTCCACCAGGATGGCCGCCAGCAGGGCATGCCCGGCGACCATCTGGTCGTGCTCCTGCACAAACTGCCGAATGAGGGGCAGCGCCTCCTGCAACCGGCTTTGCAAGGCCAGGCCCAGTGCCTGTTCAAAACCCTGTCCCTTCTCCCGTTGCCGCCCGTCTTTGGCCGGTTCCTCCCGTTGGACAACACCCGCACAGGCACAGGCGGGGCGGGGCACACCGCTCTGTCGGACAGCGGGGGGGGCGGTCACCGGTGGCGATCCAACCACCCGGTTGCCGGTCGGAGGGCTTCGCCCTCCCGGTCGACCCGGGCGCTGCAGCGGGGCGGGTTGGCCCGTTGCTGCGGCGGGTTGTCTGCGATCCTGAAATTGCAATTGCAAATGTTTCTGGAAGAAAAACACCCCGTTCTGCTCGTTCAAGGTCAGAATGCCAAAGTCGTGGTGCAAAACTTCCACGGAACTGACGATGACATACCCCCCCTCGTTGAGCATGGTGGCAAAGTTTTCAAAAATGGCCCGCCGGACCGGATCGTTGAAATAGATGGATACATTGCGGTAAAAGACAATGTCCGCCCGGACTTGCAGTTTGTCTATCTCCTGTTTTTTCAACAAATTGCATGCATGGAATGCCACATTCTTCCGGAATATCTCCCGGATCTGAAAGCGGTCCGGACCGATTCTGTCAAAGTGATTTTTTTTGAAATCCGGGTTCACCCCGCGAAAGGAGTGGCGCCCGTAGATGCCCGCACGGGCGATTTCCAGGGCCCGGACATCCACGTCGAGGCCCAGAATGGTGGTAAAGTTGAACACGGCAGCGCCGAACTTCTCCAGCAGGCGGATGGCCAGGGAATAAGGCTCCTCCCCTGTGGCACATCCCGCACTGATGATCACGATTTTCCGTCCGTCCAGTGGCTGGGCCATGATGTCCGGAAAAAGCCGTTCGGTTAGCAGATCGATGGCGGCCGGTTCGCGCAGGAAATAGGTTTCATTGATGGTCAGATGGCTGACCAGGATTTCCAGTTCCAGGGGATTGCCCTGCACGCAGGCGGCGTAGGATGCCAGCGTCTCCATGGCCAGTCGGGTCATGCGCTCCTGGATGACCCGTTCCAGCACCTTGCGTCGGGCGCCATCGAACATCAGCCCGCAGTGCTCCTTGACCATCTGTTCAAACCAGGGCAGATTCACCGGCTGGACCCCTCTCCTGCACCATGGCCCCCACCATCGCCGGTCAGCCGCACCAGTTCCAGATCGATCCTGTCCAACGGCAGGAGATGGTCGGCATGCCCGGCGTCGATCACGGCCTTCGGCATGCCATAGACGATGGAGGAAGCCTCATTCTGGGCGATGACCACCCCGCCTTTGCTGCGAATCTGGGCGGCTCCCTTGGCGCCGTCGTCGCCCATCCCGGTCAACACCACCGCCAGGACGGCTTTGCCGAACAATCTGGCTGCCGAGGCAAACAGCTTGTCGCCGGACGGGCAAAAAAACTCTTTGGGGGTGGGGGGCGTGAAGGTGATCCTGCCCTGGCTGTCCAGGGTCATGTGCCGGTCGGCCGGGGCGTAGTAGACATGGCCCGGCAGGGGAAACAGGCCGACCTCGGCCACCTGGACCGCCAGACGGGCCAGACCGGCATGCCACCCCACCAGACTGCCCAGAAAGCCGGGCACAATGTGCTGGCTGATCAAAATCGGGCAGGGAAAGTCGGCCGGCAGGCGCTGAAGTATGCCGGCCAGGGCCTTGGGGCCGCCAGTCGAGGAGGCGATGACCACCACCTTGAAGTCCCGGCCGGCCCGCAGCTGCTTGTCCGGTCGCTTGTGACCATAGGAGCGCTCGCCGCCGATATGCCGGATGACCTTGACCCGGCTGAGCAGTTTGACCTGCCTGATGAAGGGTTCGGGGTGCTCGGGGTCGATGCCGGCCTTGGCCATGACCTCCAAAGCGCCGCCAGACAGGGCCTTGAAGGCCATTTCCGCATCCGCCACATCGGAAATCACCAGAATGGGCACAGGGCAAACGGCCATGATGCGGGCAATGGCCTCCAGACCATCCATGACCGGCATGTGGACGTCCAGGGTGATGATATCCACCGCGCCCCGTTCAACCCGTTCCAGGGCCTCCAGGCCGTTGGCGGCAACCTCCACCCGGATCTGCTCATCCTGTTCCAGGATGGCCCGAATGATGCTTCGCGCAGAGGGACAATCATCCACCACCAGCACCTGAATGGTATTTTTCATTCTGCGTCCCCTGGTTGCGAAACCCGAGCACTCCCTGGTCCGGTACCGCCGCAGAGGATCGGCAGGTCGAGCAGGAGAACCGGCAAGCCATCGCTGGCGATGAAAGCGCCCAGCCAGGCGCCACGCCGATGGTTGACCGTCAGAAAGTCCGGCAGGAATTGCACATCTTCCACGGCAATGGTGACAATTTTTTCAGGGCGGTCGATCAGCACCGCACAACGACCGTTGCCGCCCTTGAGACGCAACACCCTGGGGGCCCGCCAGGCGGTGACCAGTCCCCGAAAATCCAGTAAATCCGACAACAGCAGCACTCCTTTGCCCGCCATCTCCTCCGGGTTGGGGGAGGTCACCGCGTCCAGGTGATTCAGCAACACCCCCAGGGAAAGGCCACCCATTCTGAACAACAGAATGTCGACACGGGCCGGCACGCCACGCTGTGTGGTCACCTTCATTGGACGATGCGCTGGAAGAGCCGGGCAGTATTCAGGATGGCCACCGGTCGACCACGAAACGGAATGCTGGCAGCAATCAGCTCCCGCAGTGCATTGTCGATGGCCAGTTCGGTCCCGTTGTCCAGGGCACTGACCGGAATATCCACCACCTCTTCGACGGCATCCACGCAAAAACCGGTGCGCAGGTCGCCTTGATGGATGATGACGGCGTGCCGCGGAGGAAGCTCAGCCACCCTGTGCACCCCCAGCAACCGGTAGGGATCAACGAGGGATTCGATGATGCCCCGCAGATTGATGACACCCAGGACAAAATCCGGCGAGCCGGGCACCAGGGTAACCGGTCGGGTGCCGACCTCGATGACCTCCTTGACGTCTGACCCCCGAAATGCAAACCAGGTATCAGACAGACGGAACAGGATGATGCGCAGCTTTTCCTCCTGCACATTGACGGTCTTTTTGCGTTCCTGCCGACTTTTGGCCCATTCCTGCAACTGTTCCCGGGAAAGCAGACCCGTTGTCTCGTGTTGTTCCACCATGACCACTCCCTGGCAAGGAGATGCGTGCACAATCAGTTCAATTTGAACCGATTGATATGTTCACTCAAATTGTTGGACAACTGCATCAAGGCATTGCAGGTGTCGTTGGTCTTGTTGACCGAGTTGGCAATCAACTGGGAGCCGTCCTCGATTTCCCGCAGGGCAACCACCACCTGGGCGGTAGCCGTCTTCTGCTGCTGGGTCGACAGGGAAATCTGTTTGGCAGAATCGTTGGTGGCCTGGGCCCCGGAGAGAATTTCATCGAGGAAATGGGCCGTGCCCTCGGTCAACTCGCTGCCTTCGCGAATCCCCTTGGAACCCTTCTCGGAGGCCACCACCAGACGGTTCACGCCCTCCTGAATTTCCTGGAGATTTTCGCTGATTTCACTGGTGGACTCCATGACACTGTCGGCCAGGCGGCGGATTTCCACCGCCACCACCCCAAAACGGGTGCCCGCCTCACCGGCACTCGAGGCCTCAATGGCCGCATTGAAGGCAATCAGCTTGGTCTGGTCGGCAATCCGGTTGATGATCACCATGACCTTGTTGATCTCCTGAGATTTTTTGCCCAGCTCCACCACCTCGTTGATGTTTTTCTGGTTTTCTTCGTTGATTTCCCGCATTTTCTGCATCACCTGCTCGGCGGCGTTGCGGCCCTGCTCGGCCACCTCCAGGGTCTGGGCTGCCACGGAGAGCACCGATGCCGCATTTTCACTGATCTGGTTGGAGGTCGCCGACAACTCTTCCATGGAAGCCGTAATCTCCGAGACCGCTGCCGATTGCTGGGTGGCACTGGTCACCTCCTCGGTGACCGCCTCGGCAATGCTGTTGGTCAACGACTGCACCTGCTCGGCGGTGATGGTGACCTTGCCCACCATGCCGCGAAAGTTGGCCACCATGTTTTGCATCGATTTTAACATTTGCCCTGTCTCATCCCGGGAGAGGGTGTCAAGCTGGATCTCCTTCATCACACCCTGGGCCAGTTGATCGGAAATGTTGGCGGCCAACTGCAAAGGCTTGACGATGGAACGGGTCAGCAGCAACCCCATCAACACCGCCAGCACCGAAAAAATACCGGCCATCATCAGGCCATGGTTGCGGGAGCGGGTAAT
>JAMOAX010000098.1:0-11697 GCA_039908555.1 Magnetococcus sp. DMHC-8 | reverse complement strand
CGGGTCCAGGGGGATCATCCCCCTGGTGGGGTCCAGGGGCAAAGCCCCTGGCGGGTCCAGGGCAGCGCCCTGGGACGTGGCTTTTGCTGTTGACTTCAGAAAAAAGCCAAAGCGGTTTTTGCTTTGGCGCCCTCAACAGGCGCCGCAGGCAATCTGGCGATGCTGGAATGGTTTGCACCCGTCAACTCGGGTTTGTCGGTCCAGTGGAAGTTTTGGTCATCGTTTTGTTCGGCAGGGCGTCAAGGTCCGCCAGCCAGCCTGCGGCGCATGCTGAAAGCGCCAAAGCAAAAAGCGGCTTTGGCTTTTTTGGAAGGCAACGTTGTTTTATTCGGCAGGGCATCAAGGTCCGCCAGCCAGCCTGCGGCGCATGCTGAAGGCGCCAAAGCAAAAAGCGGCTTTGGCTTTTTTGAAAGGCAACGTTGTTTTATTCGGCAGGGCATTGAGGTCTGCCAGCTTGCCTGCGGCGCATGCTGAAGGCGCCAAAGCAAAAAGCGGCTTTGGCTTTTTTGAAAGGCAACAGCAACAGCAACGGCAAAGTCCCAGGGCGCTGCCCTGGACCCGCCAGGGGGGTGACCCCCCTGGACCCGCAATCCCGGGACAAGGGGCATCATCATCCCCCGGGACCGGATGGCAGATATTTATTGAAGGATTGGGCCCCCCGCCGGGAACGGCGGCATCAGCCCCACCATTGACAGGAAAAAACGCATGACAAAGGAGGAATCTGCCGGTTCGAGATGACGACAGAGTGAAGTGTGAGAAAAATCGCAAGAAAACGGCGGTCTGGGCCGCGATCTCCAGCCGTGGCGCACCATGCCACGGCAACCGGTCGCCGCCAGGACCGGGAGAGGCCTGCCCGACCTGTCGGTCCGGCTGACTCTCCGAGCGCTGCGGTGTCTACTCCCGGACACCGCAACACCACCGCCACCGATTGCGTGCCCGTTGGCCATCTGGGGCCCCGGCACCACCGTATCGGCTTTCTTGCGGAAGTATTGGGCGTAATCCGCGTTGTGTTCGTCCGTACTACGGATGCAACGCTTGTTGTTACGGGTGATCGGACCGGTCACTGTAAACGAACGGTCCACCTCCAGCCAGGGACGGATTGATTGTGGGCAAGAAATGCCCACGGATTTTGGGAGGACAGAACAATGGCTTTCGTCGTCAACACCAACATTTCGTCGATGACCGCTCAGCGCAGTTTGGCCAGCAGCACCAACGCACTGAGCAACACCTTCAAAAGGCTCTCTTCCGGCCTGCGCATCAACAGTGCAGCCGACGATGCAGCCGGTCTTTCGATCAGTGATCGGATGACCGCGCAAATTCGCGGCTTCAACCAGTCGGTGCGCAACGCCAACGACACCATCTCGTTGATCCAGGTGGCGGAAGGTGCCTTGACGGAGACCACCAGCGCGTTGCAACGGATCAGGGAACTGGCGGTGGCCTCGGCCAACGACACCTTTGTCCAATCCGACCGGTCGGACATGCAAAAAGAGGTGACCCAGTTGATCAGCGAGGTAACGCGGATCGCCGTCAACACCCAGTTCAATGGCCAGAACCTGCTGTCGGGTGCCTTCTCCGCCGGCAAGGTGTTCCATGTGGGTGCCAACAGCGGTCAGACCATCATGGTCTCCATCACCAACATGACCGCCAGGGCGCTGGGCGTCAGCACCGACAGGATCAACTTCGGCAACTCCACCACGAGTGCCACCAACCAGGTGCTGGCCGAGAATGCCATCACCATCATCGACCTGGCCATCAAGTCGGTGACCAACATGCGTGCCACCATGGGTGCCATGCAAAATCGCTTCGAGGCGGCCATCAACAGCCTGAGCAACGTCTCCCTGAATACCTCGAATGCCCGGTCGCGGGTGTTGGATGCGGACATGGCGGCGGAAACGGCCAAGTTGACCCAGAACAGCATTCTGCAGCAGGCGGGTACGGCCATCCTGGCGCAGGCCAACCAGCAACCGGCAGTCATTTTGCAGTTGCTCAAGTAGGTTTACAAGGCCACCGCCGAATTGTTCGGCAGCCGCCCCGGGGTCTGTCGCCAGAGAGAACCCGGAGCGGAAGACCTTACCGTGCACGCCGTCCCTCCCGCAGTCGCGGCAGGGACGGCGTAAGGAGGAGATTCGATGGAGAATATCGCCGCCTGCGGAATGAACACGGTGCAAAGGGAATCGGTCAGTGCCGGTGTGCGCATCATTACCGGCAAACCGCCCCCGGACCCGCCTTTGTCAGGAACCTTCGACGAACAACTGGCCAAAGCCGAGTTGGCGTTCTGGGACGAGCAACTGGGATCGACACCCCCGGGCTTGAAAAACCTGGCTGCCGAGATCACCCACACCCTGTCCGGTCTCAAAAGCCTGCAACTGAGCATGGATCAGGAAAGGCAACATGTGGTGGTGCGGGTGGTGGACAGGGAGACCAACAAGGTCATTCGCCAACTGCCCAGCCGACAAATGGTGGATCTGGTCAAACAGATGCGCGATCTGGAAGGCTTGTTGTACCAGGCTTCGTCCTGACACACCGGTTGCCGTGTTCACAACAAACCCAGGGGTCTTCCGGACCCCTGGGTTCTGTCATCCGCCCGGTCGGACCGCCACCGGCCACGCAAAGATATGGCCCTCAACCCCGATTCCTGCTTTCGTGACAGGGGCCAATGCTGGTATATTGTCCCCGTCGTTTGTGCCCCCTTCCCCACCCTGATCCCGTTCACTGTCCGGTAAAAAAATGATGTGGCGCAACAAAAGTGTGATCTATCCCTTGCTGTCGCTGTTGCTGTTCGTGTTGTGCGTCGAACTGGGACTGGGGTACATGGTCAGTCTGGCCGTCCATCGGGATGTGCGGCGTACCCTGATGGTGGAAAAGGCCAAATGGGTGGCAGATGCCATCCAGAAGAATGTGGAAGAGACCATCAACCACACCTCGCTCTTCAAGGAATCCTGGGTGGACAGCCTGACCTGGTTGCCAGCGCCCCCGGTCGATGGCAGTCGTCCGGTACCGGACAATACCTCTGCCACCATGCAATTCAAGGAACGCTGGGAAAAAGTGCGGCAGCTCTTTCCCCTCTGGCAGATGGATTTTTTGCTGGTTCTGGACCAGTCCGGCAAGGTGTTGCACCAACTGCCGGACACCTTGTCGGAACACCCCCCCTTTTCCAAGGAAGTGCTGGAAGCGGCCAAACAGGAGCTGCAATCCCATGACACCTGGATGACTCTGGATCGCATGGAGGGGCAATTGGCCATCCAGGTCTTTGCCTACCTGCCCAACGAGCAAGCCAAAAGCACCACCCTGGTGGTGTTTGGTCAATACCTGGAAAAAATGGTGGCGCAACTGGAGGCGGATCACCCGGACCTGACCTTTCTGCTGGCCACCGATGAGGATTTGCTGGGCTCGGACCCCGTCGCCCGCGATCCGGAACTGCTCAACCCCGATTATATCGAACAGGCCATCGAAGCCAACAAGGCAAAATTTGATGACAACATACGCCTGCCTTGGAACCTGTATTATGCCCCCCTGCAACTGCTGGATCAAATGGTCTGCCTGATCGTCCCCATCGAGTTGCAGTCGGCCACCAAAATCTTGAACCGCAGCCAGAAAAAATTTCGCCAGGCAGCCTGGTTTACCCTGCTGGCAGTGGTGCTGGTGGGGGCGGGACTCGCCTGGTGGGTGGTCTGGCCATTGCGCAAACTGCGGGCTCAGGCCCGGGAGGTGTTGAGCCACAGTGCAGAGGATGGTCTCCAGACAGCAGACCAGTGGGCCCGGGGCAACGAAATCAGGGCCGCACAACAGGCCCTGACGGTTGCCGCCGCCCGCCAGTCGGACAGGCCGGATTGACAGGCCGGGCCTGACCAGGATTGCGGGTCCAGGGGGGTCACCCCCCTGGCGGGTCCAGGGCAGCGCCCTGGGACTTTGCCGTTGCTGTTGCCGTTGCTGTTGACTTTAAAAAAGAGCCGACGCACGGTTTTTGCGTCGGCGTTTTCAGCATGCGCCGCAGGCAGACTGGCGAATATCCTGGGTCCTGCGGTAATCTGCAGTCTGCCTGCGGCGCATATTGGGCCCGCTGCGCCGACGCAAAAACCGCGTCGGCTTGTTGTAAAAGCGCGCCAGAGGCAACGGCAACGGCAAAAGCAACAGCCAAGTCCCAGGGCGCTGCCCTGGACCCGCCAGGGGGATAATCCCCCTGGACCCGTAATAATGAAAAAAAATTTTGTGATAACAGGAAGTAGAAGTATGGTCACGCCCCGCCGCGATAGCCAAGCACCACCCGTGGCCGTCGCCCGTAATCCAGGCGCAGGGCAACGCCTTGCCACCCCGCCACCCGCAACAGCTCCGCCACCGCATCCCCCTGCGTCGCCCCAACCTCCAGGGCCAACAACCCACCTTCCGCCATCCAGGGCCAGACCGCATCCGGCACACGCCGCACAACCGCCAACCCGTCCGCCCCGCCATCCAGGGCCAGCCGTGGCTCCCAGACCGCAACCTCCGGCTCCAGACGGGCCAGGTCGGCCGTGGCAATATAAGGCAGATTGGCCACCACCACCTGAAAACGCCCCTCGGCATGCAAAGAGGTATGCAATGGCTGCGTCAGATCACCCTGCAACAACGAAAGACGCGCCAGACATCCCAATCGCCGCCCGTTCTCCTCGGCCACCGCCAGGGCGGCGACCGACAGATCCACCCCAACCCCCACGGCATCACCATACGCCAGCAGCAGCGTGCACAATACAGCGCCACTGCCAACACCCAACTCCAGGATGGTCAAAGGGGTCTGTTGCTGATCGGGAGGCAAGGCATCCAGCACCGTTTCGATCAACAATTCCGTTTCCGGGCGGGGCACCAGTACGTCCGAGGTGACAAGAAAATCGTGTTGCCAGAAGGCGCGGTGGCCCAGAATGTGCGCAACCGGCTCACGCCGGGCCCGACGCTGCAGATGCCGCTTGAAAACAGCCAACTCCTCACCAACCACAGGCCGGTGCGGGTCCAGAAACAGGCCCAGACGCTCCACACCCAGGGCATCGGCCAGCAACAAATCACTGTCCAGACGCGGGGTGTCAATACCCCGCTGCTGCAACCAGGGAACGCTCCACTCCTGCAAAAGCCGGATCGTCCACAAAATCAATCCGCCACCGCAGCAGGTTTCAACAAACCAGCCACCTTGGCATCCCGGGTGTTGTGCAGCATGGCCAGAGAACGGCCCGTCTGCAGGCGAAAATCGTCGGCATGCCGGGCCAACACAGGATTGGCCGTCACCTGCTGGATCGAGAGCGGATTGACCTGCTGTTCGTTCACCAGCACTTCATAATGAAGATGCGGACCGGTCGCCGTCCCCGTGGCGCCGACCCGCCCAATCACATCCCCCTGCTTGACACGCGAACCCACCTGCAGGCCACGACCAAAGCTGCTCAAATGGGCATAGGCCGTGCTGTATTTGTCATTGTGGCGAATCGACACAAGCTGCCCGTACTCCCCCTTGTGGCCGACGAAGGTGATCCGCCCATCCCCCGCCGCCCGCACCGGCGTGCCCTGGGGAGCCGCATAATCCACCCCCTTGTGCGCACGGGTGAAACCAAAAATGGGATGCTCACGATGCCTGGTGAAACCGGAGGTGATGCGGGTGAAATCCACCGGCGCACGAATGAACATCTTGCGAATGCTCTGCCCCTTGGCATCATAATACCCGGCATGGCCCGCCGGGTCCACATAGCGGAAAACCTGCAACACACGCCCCTGGTTGACAAACTCGGCCGCCACAATCTCCCCGTCCCGTTCATGGCGCCCCTGATAATACCGGGCCTCGTAGACTACCCGAAACTGGTCGCCAGCGTGAATGTCCCGGGCAAAATCAATATCCCACTCGAACAAATTGGCCAGCCTGGCAACCATGCCATGCGAGAGACCCACCGCCTTGCCCGCCAGAAAGAGCGAACCATCCTCGCCAATGGAACCTGCCGCCTGCTTGAGTTGTGTATCAAATTTTTTCTTCTGAAGGTGCGACTTGAACTGGGCACCGTCACCCTGCCGCATGATCCAGAGCACTGTCTCCGGGTTCATGGCATAGGTCATGCCGAGCATCTGCCCATCCTGGTCCACGGCAATGCGGACATCATGCCCCGCCTTCATCATGCGCGCCAGATTGAAAACCGGCTTGGCCGCCGTCGCCACCCGATAAGCCGTCGCCTGATTGATGCCATGCCGGGCCAGCAGGGTGGTCAACAGATCTCCCGACCGAACCGTATCCCGAATCTGCCGGGCAGAACCAGTGAATAAATCCTGGGTGCGCAACGGCGCAGGCACCGCCGGCAACAGGGCAGAGGCAGAGACCGGCACTACCCGAGGAGCCTCCCTGGACTCTCTGACCGCACTGACCGCTTTGGCCTCTGTGGCTGCGTCGGTCCCCCCGGCTTCGTTGACCCCTCCGGCCTCTTTGGCGGCACTGACCGCTTTGGCCTCTCCGGCCTCGCCGGTCTCGTTGGTCTTGACACCCAGCGACGATTTCCGCACCTCGACAGCAAAAGCCCCGTCATCCTTCCGGGCCACATGCAACGCCCGGGCGTTGTCCAGGGGATACTGAAGCGAAGTCAAACGGTTGGTCTGGTCAAAGGTCAGTTTGAGCAACCGGCCCGCCTGCAACGGTCGCGTCAGATTGCCAACCTTGTGGCGCCGGGCCACCGCACCGCCCGCCCGGACGACCTCCGTGGCCGCCCGCCGCGCCACACCATGACGCTGCAACACACTGAACAACGTGTCACCACGCTCCACCTGCTCGATAACGGCACGGGTGATGCCCATATCCACCCGCAACGCCGGCTCCCCCCGCCCGGTCGGCGTCTTCGACAGGGAAGACAACAAAACCGCGCCAGGAACCGGTCGCGCATCCCTGCTGTCGGTGTGAAACCCGTCACCACGCAGCAACCATGTCAGATAGTCCGATGCACTGTAACTGTATCGGGTACTGGCATCCGATACCTGGTGCACCAGCACCAGCGTCAGTGACACGATGGCAACCAGAGTGAACAACAACCGGCGTAAACGCGACGGGCGCGCCCTGTACAGGGCAGATCGGCGCATCTCCACCGGAATGGTGTAACCCCCGTTGATATGCAGGACCCGACAGTTCTTCCGAAACATGAACATGACCTCTTCGTTCACTCACAGTCATCAGATTGGTGCAACATGCAGGACAATACAGGCTGGCTTGCTTTAAGCAATTATTGATCCATTTGTTGATTAACGGATGCTGGAACCCTCAAAACGACGCTTTCTCCCCACCAGTCAATCAAGCCTTCTATTACATAAAAAAGGAGTTGTCAAGCTGTTTTGTGCAATCCACTGCTGCAGGTCCTCCAAAGCCCGCCGGGAGAGGGCTGCTTTGCGGTCCGTTTTGCGTGTTTTGTCTGTCAGGTCCGGAAACAGACCAAAATTCATGTTCATCGGTTGAAATGACGGTCCCATGGCGCCGGAGGTGACATGCGTCAAAAGCGCGCCATGGGCAGTGGTGGGGGGTGGCGGCGCCAACAGGCGCTCCGAACAGGCCAACTCCGCCAGAAACAGACCCGCCAGCAGGCCGCTGGCCGCCGATTCCACATATCCTTCCACCCCGGTCATCTGCCCGGCAAAAAAGAGGGTCGGCCGGCTTTTCAGGCGTAAATGGCCGTCCAGCAGGCGCGGACTGTCGATGAACAGATTGCGGTGGATCGCCCCGAGCCGCATGAACTCCGCCTGCTCCAGACCGGGAATGGTCCGAAAAACCGCCCGCTGCGCCGGCCAGGTCAGCTTGGTCTGAAAACCCACCATGTTCCACAAGGTGCCCAGCCGGTTGTCCTGCCGCAGTTGCACCACGGCATGGGGTGCTTTCCCCCCCTGGTGCGGATTGAACAATCCGACCGGCTTCATCGGGCCAAAACGCAACGTCTCCCGGCCCCGGGCGGCCATCACCTCGATGGGCAGGCAGCCTTCAAAATAGTTCTCCTTCTCAAAATCCTTGAACGGGGTCTGCTCGCCAGCCAGCAGGGCATCGACAAAGGCTTCGTACTGGGTCCGGTCCAGGGGACAGTTGATGTAATCATCCCCGCCCTTGTCATAACGGGACTGCTTCCAGCAAACCGAAAAATCGATGGATTCCAGCGAGACAATCGGGGCGATGGCATCAAAAAAGGCCAGATGCGGACCCAACAGGTCCGCCAGCCAGGCCGCCAGCGGCGGCGCCGTCAGGGGACCGCTGGCCAGCAGCGTCAGCCCATCGGTCGGGGGTTGCGCCAGTTCGGCACGCACCAGCGTCACCAGGGGGTGGTTGACCAGTTGCTCGGTGATCCAGGCGGAAAAACCGGTCCGGTCCACCGCCAGCGCCCCCCCGGCCGGCAGACGGTGCCGGGCCGCCGCCTCCATGATCAGGCTGCCCAGCAGACGCATCTCCGCATGGAGCAGGCCGACGGCATTGCGCGCCGCGTCGTCCGAACGCAGCGAATTGGAACAGACCAACTCGGCACAATCCCCGCTGTGATGGGCCGGCGTGCTCCGCGCCGGACGCATCTCGTACAACCGGACGGGTATCCGGCGTTGCGCCAGTTGCCAGGCCGCTTCGGAGCCGGCCAGTCCGGCCCCTATGACATGAATGGTCGGCAGGTTGTTCATCATCGTCTCCACCTGTCAAATCGTTCGCGGGTCCAGGGGGGTCACCCCCCTGGCGGGTCCAGGGCAGCGCCCTGGGATTTTGCTGTTGACCTTAAAAAGGAGCCGACGCACGGTTTTTGCGTCGGCGTTTTCAGCATGCGCCGCAGGCAAACTGGCGAATATTTTGGGTCCCGCAGTCATCTGCAGTCTGCCTGCGGCGCATGTTGCAAAGGCCGCAGCAAAAACCGGCTGCGGCTTTTTTGAAGGTCAACAGCAAAAGAAAAAGCAACAGCAAAATCCCAGGGCTCTGCCCTGGACCCGCCAGGGGGGTGACCCCCCTGGACCCGCAATCCCTGTAGTATGATGTTCCGGGGGTGAAGAGGGGCAGAACGATGATCAAGGCCGTCACCACAACGCCAACAGCAGGGTATCCAGCAACAACATGCCCTGGTCGGTCAGACAGACCCGCTGCGGCGCCACCCGCAGCCAGCCGGCCTCCTGCCACTGCCCGAAACGGACGGCATGCTGCTGGACCAGATCCATGCCGGTCAACCGCTGATAAAGCCGCCGATCCACCCCCGCCGCATGACGCAATCCCATCAGCAACACCTCCCGCCCGGCCTCGACAGGTGTCACCGGTTGCCAGGACAACCAGGCCGGCGCCGGCCCGGTTGCCGCACCGTGCTCCAGGGCCGTCATGTAGGCAGTAACCCCCTCCGGATTCCGGCTGCGCCAGATCCGCCCGGCACCATCCGTCCACTTGCCATGGGCGGCACAGCCAATCCCCAGATAGTCGCCAAACGACCAGTAGTTGGTGTTGTGACGACACAGACAGCCCGGTCTGGCAAAACTGCTCGTCTCATAGGCCTGCCAGCCTCCCCGGGCCAATTGTTCCCGGGTCTGCCGGAACAGCACCACCGCCGTCTCCTCGTCCGGCAACTGCCAGCCGGCGGCATGCGAACGTCCGGCAAAGGGCGTACCCGGCTCGACGGTCAGTTGATAACAGGAAAAATGGTGCGGCTGCCACGCCATGGCCTCCGCCAGCTCCCGTTCCCAGGCCGCCGGGGTCTGGCCGGGGGTGGCATAAATCAGATCCAGATTGACCGTCGCAAAATCCACCTGGAGCGCATGGCGAATGGCGCACCGGGCCGCCTCCAGATCGTGGGGACGTTCCAGAAATTGCAGCCGTACCCCATCCAGGGCCTGCACCCCCAGACTGAGACGCCGAATGCCCATCTGTCGCCAGTCCCGCATTTTGGCCAGACTGGCCGACTCCGGGTTGGCCTCCAGGGTGATCTCGCAATCCGTCGTCACCGGCCACAGGGCAACAATGGCCTCCAGCAGACCGGCAATGGTTGCCGAAGTCAACAGCGAGGGCGTGCCTCCCCCCACATAAATGGCAGACAGCGGTCGTACATCCGCCGCCCATTGCCGACGGCGCCACTGCAACTCCTGCCGGACCGCCGCCAGATAACGCGCCTCGGGCACAACGGCTGTCCCACGGGAGTGAAAATCACAATAGGGACACTTGCGCCGGCAAAACGGCACATGCAGGTACAGCGTCAGGGGCGGCAACAACCCGGTATCGTCCCGCTGCTGCCCTGTTGAATGGCTTCCGGTTCCCTTGTTCATCCCCGTTCACCACAATGCAGGCCAATTCACAGTCACCTTGCCCGGTGCCACCGCACCTCGCCGGGCAAACAGGCAATGCCTCACCAACCGGCTGGCGCAACACAAGGAGTGACCATGATCAATCGCACCGATTTGCAGCACCGACTGGTGCCCATCTCCATGGATGGCACCCTCTTCCTGACCACCCGCACCGCCACCGTGCAGGTCGGCGCAACCCAGACCATCTACCTGGGCTTTGCCTACCCCGGCAGCAACGAGACGGACAGTGTCTGGCTGATCCAGCGCACCAGCGTGGCCGCAGACGGCACCACCACCACCCTGTTCGCCGGTGGCAGGGCCGTGTTCGATCAGGTCTGGGCGGATCGACTCAACCTGAGCTATGCCTGAGGACAGCATGGACCAATACCAGTACAACCCCATCATACGCCGCCTGGATCTGGTGAGCAATGCCACCACCACCCTCTTCATCGCCGGTGCAACAGTGGGCGGACAACGGGTGGTCACCGTCAACAGCCAGGGCCAGGTGCTCCATGCCGACCACACCATGGCCGGACATGCCGGGCGCATCGCCGGCCTGACCCTGACCAGCGCCCTGGCCGGCGAGGCGGTCACCGTCCGTCGCGCCGGCCTGATGACCGATCCCGGCTGGCACTGGGACCCGGACCAACCACGCCTCTTTCTCTCCGGCAACGGCACCCTCACCCAGACCGTGCCCGGCTCGGGGTTTGTGTGCGTGGTGGGCTTTTGCCTCTCGGCAACCCAACTGTTCATCGACATTCAACCCGCCATTACCCTGCAAACAACCTAGACACCATCGACAAAAGGAGTGATTCATCATGGCCGTAGACAAATTTCTCAAACTCAATCACACCACCGGCGGCGAAGAAGAGGTCGCCCTGCTCGACTCTTCCGCCGGGGTCGGCTCGGCCGGTCGCGGGGTGGCACTGGACAGCAACGGCAAACTGGCCCTCAACATGATGCCCACCGGGGTCGGGCCGGAGCTGAACAGCATGATCGCCTTCGAAAATCTGGCCGCCGGGGATTTTGTCAATCTTTTCGATGCTTCCGGCACCACCAAGGCCAGAAAGGCAGACGCCACCGACGGCGGCAAACGGGCCCACGGGTTCGTGAAGGTCAGCGCCACCGCCGGACAGAGCGTGGACGTCTATTTTGACGGCGCCAACAACTCCCTGACCGGCCTGACCGGCGGCACCCGCTATTTTCTCAGTGCCGCCACCCCCGGCGCCGCCACGGCCACCACACCCGCCACCGCAGGCAACCTGGTCCAATACCTCGGCACGGCCCTGGCCACCACCACCATCGCCTTCCGGCCCACGGACGGGGTGGTCGTGGCATAAACCGTCACCCGATTCGGCGCGCCTGGCACACAATGACCGACCCCCCACTGAAGCCGGGACAGGTTGATAAATAAAAGTGCATGGGATGGGTCTGGGA
>JAMOAX010000097.1:0-11867 GCA_039908555.1 Magnetococcus sp. DMHC-8 | reverse complement strand
TTGCCCCTGGACCCCACCAGGGGGAATAATTCCCCTGGACCCCCTGATAATTTGTCCCGGCTTAAGTGGAAAGCCGTTTCGTCCTACAAATCTTCAGCCCCCTCCAGATAGTTGGCAGCACAATCCCAAGGACCTGTCCTGGACCCGCAGTCCCAACATGGTTACCCTGGAATGTATCTGGACAAAATGATGGTCAGGGTCCACAAGACGAATGCAACAGGCATAAAAGAGGCAATATCCATGAAAATTATAATCAAAAATCTTGGACCAATCAAACAGGCAGAATTTACACTGGGTGAATTGACCATTCTCTGTGGCAAGAACAATACTGGAAAGACTTATGCGACGTATGCACTGTTCGGATTCCTGTCATTCTGGCATGAAAAATTTTATATAGACGTATCTGATGATGCAATACAGAAATTATTGAATGAAGGATCTGTTGAACTGGATATCAAAAACTCTATCAACGATTCAAGAAACATTCTGGAAAATAGTTGCAAAGCATTCTCTGGGCAATTGTCACATGTCTTTGCTTCCCCGGAAAGACATTTTTCTGGCAGCAGCTTCATGGTTGAGCTGGATGTTGTGGATGATATGAAGATCAACTATGAACGGATTATGGGAACGGCAAAGACACAATTGTTATCCATATCAAAAAAATCGGATTCACCTTTGGTATCCATTTCTCTGCTGGTCGAGAAAGAGGAAGTCAGGGTGCCCAGAGATCTCATTCATAATATTATCGGAGATGCATTAAAGGACATCGTTTTTGGACATCTCTTCCCAAGGCCATTCATTGCCAGTGCAGAACGTACCGGTGCGGCCATTTTCCGGAAAGAACTCAATTTCGCACGCAACAGGTTGCTTGAAGAAATGGGATCAGGAGAAAAGGATATCAATCCATTAAAGTTGCTCTCGAGTGTGTACTCTGATTATGCACTGCCAGTCAAGGCAAATGTAAATTTTACCAGACAGCTGGAAGAGCTGTCCAAAAAAGAAAGTGATATTGCCATACATCACCCTGCCATACTGGCAGATTTTGCAGACATTATTGGTGGAAGATATCATGTCACTAAGAATGATGAGTTATATTACCGTCCGAAAGGAACATCCGTCCAATTGACAATGGATGAAAGCTCCAGCGCTGTGCGCTCGTTATTGGATATCGGATTTTATCTGCACCATGTGGCTGCTCCCGGCGATCTGCTCATGGTTGACGAGCCAGAACTCAACCTGCATCCGGAAAATCAATGTCGGGTAGCCAGACTGTTTGCCAGACTGATCAATATTGGCGTCAAGGTGTTCATCACAACCCATAGTGATTACATCATCAAAGAGCTCAACACCCTCATCATGCTCAATCAAAATGATGCACGTCTCAAAAATATTGCAGAACGTGAAGGTTATCGTCCATCAGAATTACTCGACGCCGGAAAGGTGCGGGTCTATATCGCAGAACGGGCATCAATCAAGCAAGAGGGGGCCCGCAGAAAGACGACTTGTCAGACATTGATACCAGCACAAATTGATCCTGAAACAGGCATTGAAGCCAGGAGTTTTGATACGACTATAGAAAAAATGAACCGTATCCAGGATGAGATTGTCTGGGGAGGAGATGAATGATGGATGACAGAACCATTCTCCTCCAGATGATCCAAGATGCCGCCTGCATCAAGCCAGAACCACATTACGAAAAACACAAGGTGATATTGACTGAAACTCAATCATCTGAATCATCTGAATCATCTGTAGAGATCCTGCATGTGCCGACTGATACACTGGTTATAAGAGTGGACTGTTTTCCTCCTCCAGATGGCATTTTCAATGGTAATCTAGGAGAATGCAAGCGCGCAGACTTTGCTATCATCAGTTGTGAAAAAAATCTCATTATTTGCATCGAGATGAAACTGACGAAAGGCGACTTGACTGAGATAAAACAACAACTGCGTGGCGCCGAGTGTTTTATGAAATATTGCCAAGCCATTGGCAAGACCTTCTGGAACGCGCCACAGTTTCTCGATCACTGCGAATACCGCTTTGTCGCTATTCAACAAACAAATGTCAGCATTCCAAAAAGACCGACAAAAATAACCAAACCTGCCTCAAAACACAACTCTCCAGATAACCCCATGAAAATCGACTGGCCCCACTCCCTGACTTTCAAACAATTGGCTTGAATGGAACATCATGCACCCTCCGCCCTTTCTCATCTCCTGGAACCTGACGCGGCGCTGCAATCTGCGCTGTCCCCATTGCTATCTGGATGCCGCCCAATTGGACGGGGGGCGCGATGATCTGACGACGGAACAGGCGTTGGCCGTGGTGGAGCAGTTGGGGAATTTTTGCCCCGGGGCCATGCTGATCCTGACCGGCGGGGAGCCCCTGCTGCGGGAGGATCTCTGGCAGATTGCCGAAGCGGCCACCCGGCGGGGTTTGTCGATCGTGCTGGGCAGCAACGGCACCCTGCTGTCCGCCGACCTGGTGCCCCGCCTGCAAGCGACGGGATTCCAAGGGGTCGGGGTCAGCCTGGACTCCATCCATCCCGACCAGCACGACCGGTTCCGGGGGCGACCGGGAGCCTGGCAGCAGACCATGACCGCCGTGCAGGCCATGCGCCAGCAGGGCATGGCATTCCAGATGCAGTTTACCGTCACCCGCCAGAATTATGAGGAAATACCCCGCCTGATCGCCCTGGCGGCCGACCAGGGCGCCAGGGCAGCCAACATTTTTTTTCTGGTCTGCACCGGGCGCGGCCAACGCATGACCGATATCACCCCGGATCAGTACGAGCAGATGCTCCAGATGCTCGTCCGGCTGGAACAACACCATGACCAGGCCGCCACCGGGGCCATGATGGTGCGGGCCCGCTGCGCACCACACATTGTCCGCCTGGCGGCCGAAATGGACCCGGATTCCGCCCTCCTGCGCGGCGCCACCAGCGGCTGCATCGCCGGCACGGGCTACCTGCGCATCACCCCCGAAGGGGACGTCACCGCCTGCCCCTACCTGCCGGACCGCCTCGGCAATCTGCTGACCACCCCCCTGGCCACCCTCTGGCAGGAACACAGATCCCTACACTCTTTGCGCCAACCGGTGTACCATGGCCGGTGTGCGGTCTGCTCCCACCAGCAGGCCTGTGGCGGCTGTCGGGCCCGAGCCCTGGCAGTGACAGGTGACCTCATGGGCGAAGACCCCTGGTGCGTCCATGAACCCCCGGCCCAGACCGGACCGCACGCGCCGATTGGCACGCCCCACTGGACCCCGGCCGCCGAGGAACGACTGGCCAAAGTGCCCTTTTTCTTGCGCAGCATGGTGAAGAATGGCGTGGAACGGTATGCCCGGGAAAAAGGTCTGCCCAGCATTACCCCGGAATTGATGATGACCTTGAGGAGTCGTGTCCATGAGCAGCGATGAATCCCCGAGGGGGGTGGTCTTCAAAATTTTTGGTGCCGTACTGATCTTTGTCAGCACCCTCAACATTATGCTGTTCTGGCGGGCCGGGCTGTTCATGGACAACCTGTTTGTCGTGTTTTTTCTGGTCGGTTTGGGATGCTATGCCGTTGGCATGGGCCGGGCTCGCTATGCCGTGCGGAACAAAGGAGAGTCATCGTGATGGAAACACCGTTGTATCGACGTGTGCTGGTGGCGTTGGACTCCTCCCCGTATGCCGGCCGTGCCCTGACGCAGGGGGTGGCCGTGGCATCCTTAACCGAGGGGGCGGTCATCACCGGCCTGCATGCCTTTGCCGCCAAACTGCACGACCTGCGCTTCCGGCAGATGGAGGGCGGCCTCCCCGAACAATACCGCCAGGAAGAGGTGCTGGAGGACCAGCGGCAAACCCATGACACCCTGATCAGCAAGGGGCTGACCCTGATCAGCGACTCCTACCTGGCCGTCGGCCAGCGAGTCTGCCAGGAGGCCGGCATTCCCTATCAACCCCTCTCCGTGGAGGGAAAAAATTATGCGGTCCTCTCCCAGGCGGTCGCCAGCGGTGGACATGATCTGCTGGTCATGGGGGCGCAGGGGGTGGGAGCCGTGCCGGGGGAACAGTTGGGGGGCGTCTGCGCACGCACGGTCCGGCGGACCAGCATTGACACCCTGGTGGTCAAACAGCCCGGCGAAACAGCGGCCACCGGGCCCATCGTCGTGGCACTGGATGGCTCGGCCCACGCCTACGGCGGCCTGTGCACGGCCCTGCAACTGGGGCGGCACTGGCAACGACCGGTCATCCTGGTGGCTGCCTATGATCCCCACTACCACTATGTCGTCTTCAACAACATTGCCCAGGTCCTGTCGACCGAGGGAGCCCAGGTTTTCAAGTTCGAGGAGCAGGAAAAGCTGCACGAAGAGATTATCGATTCCGGGTTGGCCAAAATTTATCAGGCCCATCTGGATGCGGGCGCCAGCATGGCCCGGGAGCAGGGCATCGAGGTCGAGTGTGTCCTGCTGGCGGGCAAACCGACGGTCTCCATTGCCCGGTTTTTGCACGAACGCACCCCCTCCCTGCTGGTATTGGGCAAGATCGGCATTCATGCCGATGCGGCGTTGGACATTGGCTGGGTGACGGAAAATTTGCTGCGCCTGGCGCCCTGTGATTTGTTGATCTCCTGCCGCACCCATCTGCCCGAACTGGACCGACTGGCCCGGTTTACCACCTCCTGGAGTGTCGAGGCAGAGGCCAGGATGGAGCGGGTGCCGGTCTTTGTCCGCCAGATGGCGCGCATGGCCATCCTGCGTTATGCGGCGGATCGAGGACATACGGTCATTACCGAACGGTTGGTGGAGGAGGCAACGGCAGCCTTGATGCCTGCCCATGCCCATCAGACCATGGCAGCCGTGGTCCAGGCGGCCGAGCGCCTGCCCTGGAGCCGGGCGGCCCTGGCCATGCTGGCGACCCTGGCAGATGAGGCATTGCAGGCCAATGTTCGCTTGCGGGCCGAAAAAGCGGCCCGACAGGCACAGGCCGCCGAGGTCATGCCTGCCCACGTTGCCCCGTTCCTGCATCCACAATAATGGCGGGTCCGGGGGAATCATCCCCACAGACCCGCAACATTGGCAAAACATGCTGATACAGGTTGTTTTATCAATCACTTTGTCATGATTAATGCCATTGTTATTGACAAGGAGTTGTCATGAATCCCCGCACACCCTCTCTTTTCATGATCATCTGTCTGTCCGTATCATTTTCCGGTTGTGGTCGGGAGGCCCCACCGCCACCGGCTGCCAAGGCCGCCCCACCGCCACCGGAAGTCGAACGGGTGGCGGCGGTGCGCAAGACCATTGCCCTGCAGCAACAGGTTCCCGGACGCCTGCAAGCGGTGCGTACCGCCGACATTCGGGCCCGGGTGGAAGGTATCGTGGAACAACAGGTCTTTACCGAAGGAACAGAGGTCAAGGCAGGTGCTGTGCTGTACCGCCTGGAAGCCCGAACCCTGGCGGCCCAGGTCAAATCCGCCCAGGCAGCCCTGGACAGCGCCACGGCGGAACGCCTGCTGGCCAGACAGCTCGTGGAACGGGCCAAAACCCTGGTACATACCAAGGCGGTCAGCCAGCAGGATTTTGACCAGGCCGATGCCCGCCACAAGAAGGCGGTGGCCGAGGTAATGACAGCCGAAGCGGCCCTGAGCCGGGCCCGGATCAACCTGGAATATGCCACCATCACCACCCCCATTGACGGGCGGGTCGGGCGTTCCCGGGTCACCGAAGGCGCCCTGGTCGGCCAGAAAGAGTCCACCCATCTCACCACCGTTGAACAGTTGGACCCCATCCGGGTCCACTTCACCCAATCCAGCCCGGAATGGTTCCGGTTGCAGCGCACCATCCGGCAGGGAGGCGCCCAGCCCATCACACCGGTCACGGTGCAACTGCTGCTGGACGACGATGTGCGCTATCCTTTGACCGGCCAACTGCACTTTACCGACATGGCCGTCGATCCGCAGACCGGTGCAGTGGCATTGCGGGCGGAATTTCCCAATCCGGACAAAGTATTGCTGCCAGGCCAATTTGTCCGGGTGCAGCTTGCCATGGCCAACATTGACGGCATCACGGTGCCGCAACGGGCCGTGCAAACCTCACCACAGGGTCAGGTGGTGTTGATGGTGGACGAACAGAACAAGGTGGTGCCACGCCCCGTCCAAAGCGGCGGTTTTTCCGGGCAGGAGTGGATCATCACGACCGGGTTGCAGGAGGGAGAAAAGGTGATCGTCAACGGACTGCAGAAGGCCCGTCCCGGTACGGTGGTCACCCCCAGGGATGTGCCACCTGTCGCACCGGCGACCCGGTCCGACGGCGCAGCGGCACCGGCCTCGCCAACCCGTACCCCCTAGGAAGGCGCCATGCTGCCCCGCTTTTTTATCGACCGTCCCGTTTTTGCCTGGGTGATCGCCCTGGTGATCCTGCTCACCGGTCTGCTGGCATTGCGCAAACTGCCGGTGGCTCAATATCCCGACGTGGCTCCGCCGGCCATCGCCGTCACGGCCACCTATCCGGGGGCTTCGTCCCAGGTGGTGGAAGAGACCGTCACCACCCTGATCGAACAGGAGATGAATGGTCTGGAACATCTGCTGTACATGGAGTCGGCCAGCGATTCCATGGGCACCATGACCCTCACCATCACCTTCGAGTCCGGCACCAACCTGGATGTGGCCTCGGTGGATGCACAAAACCGCATCAAACGGGTGGAGGCCCGCCTGCCCGAGGAGGTGCGCCGTCAAGGGATCAGCGTGGTCAAATCACGGCGCAACTACCTGATGTTCATCACCGTCTTTTCGCCGGACCTCACCCATGATCACGTCGCCCTGGGCAGTTATACGGCCAGTGCGGTGCTGGAACAACTGCGCCGGGTGCCCGGGGTCGGCGAGGCCAACCTGTTCGGCACCGAGTATGCCATGCGCATCTGGCTGGACCCGGCCCGATTGGCCAGCTTCGGTCTCTCCCCCGGCGATGCCCTGCAGGCGGTCCGGGCCCAGAACACCCAACTGGTCTCGGGGGAACTGGGTCAACTGCCGGCACTGCCCGGCCAGGAGATCAACGCCCCCATCCTGGTACGCAGCCGTCTGTCCACCACCGAAGAGTTCGGCAACATCATCTTGCGCACTGACCAGGACGGGGCAACGATACGCCTCAAGGATGTCGCCCGGGTGGAATGGGGCGCCCAGGAGTATACCATTCGGGCCCGCCTCAACGGACAACCGACGGCAGCGGTCGGCATCAAGGTCTCCCCCGGCGCCAACGCCCTGGAGACCGCCCAGCGGGTCAAACAGCGCATGGCCGAGCTGGAAAAATTTTTCCCCGCCGGCGTCGCCTGGGACATTCCCTATGACACCTCGACCTTCATCCAGATTTCCATCCACGAGGTGCTGATCACGTTGGCCGAAGCCATGGTGCTGGTCTTTCTGGTGATGTACCTGTTCCTGGGCAACCTGCGGGCCACCTTCATTCCCACCATCGTGGTGCCGGTGGCCCTGACCGGCGCCCTGGCGGGCATCTATCTGCTGGGCTACTCCATCAATGTCCTGACCCTGTTTGCCATGGTGCTCTCCATCGGCATCGTGGTGGATGACGCCATCGTGGTGGTGGAAAACGTGGAGCGGGTCATGGCCGAAGAACGGCTGTCGGCCCGGGAGGCCACCCGCAAGGCGATGACCCAGATCTTTGGTGCCATCATCGGCATCACCCTGGTCCTGTCGTCGGTCTTCATTCCCATGGCCTTTTTCAGCGGCAGCGTGGGGGCCATCTATCGCCAGTTTGCCGTCACCCTGGTGCTGACCATGCTCTTTTCCGCCCTCATGGCCCTCACCCTGACCCCTGCCCTGTGCGCCACACTGCTGCACACGCCGGCGGCCGCCATGCCCCGGTCACAGGGGTTTTTTGGCTGGTTTGCCACCCTGTTCCTGCGCACCAGCCAGGGCTATCGGGGCATGGTCGCCGGCGTGTTGCGCCGTCCCCTGCTCTACCTGCTGCTCTACCTGGCCATCACCGTGACGGCAGGCGGACTGTTCATGAAGCTGCCTGGCGGATTCCTGCCGGACGAAGATCAAGGCTACTTTGTCAGCATCATCCAGTTGCCCCCCGGGGCCACCCAGGAACGCACCCTGGCGATCCTCTCCCAGGTGGAAAAATATTATCTGCAACAACCCGAGGTGGCCAAGGTGGTGGGCGTGGCAGGTTTCAGCTTTTTTGGACGGGGGCAGAATGCCGCCATCGTCTTTACCCGCCTGAAAATCTGGGACGAACGGCCCAAACCCGACCAGCAGGCCACCGCATTGGTCATGCGGGCCAACATGGCCCTGTCAGGCATCAAACAGTCGCTCATTTTTGCCATCAACGTGCCGCCGATCCCGGAACTGGCGGCGGTGGGCGGCTTTGACCTGCGTCTGCAGGATCGCAGCGGGGTGGGCCGCGAACAGTTGCTCGAAGCCCGCAACCAGTTGCTGGGCATGGCCAGCCAGGATGCCGCCCTGGCAGGGGTGCGACCGGAAGGTCAGGAGGCCGGACCACAACTCCTGCTCACCATGGACCGGACCAGGGCGATGGCCATGGGGATCGACCTGGCCCAGCTCAACGAAACCTTGCAGATCACGTTGGGATCGGCCTATGTCAACGACTTTACCAAAGATGGACGCATTTTGCGGGTGCAAATGCAGGCCCACGCCGCCACCCGCGCCACGCCGGAAGAGATCCTGGCGGTGCGGGTGCGCAATCGGCAGGGCGGTTTGATTCCGCTGTCGGAACTGGTCCAGACCCGGTGGACAGCCGACTCGCCCAAACTGGATCGCTACAACGGCATGCCGTCCATGAAACTGGCCGGCAACCCTGCGCCGGGCCGCAGCACCGGCGAGGCCATGGCCGCCATGGAACGGCTGACCCAACAATTGCCGCCCGGCATCGGATTTGAGTGGTCGGCCACCTCGTTCGAGGAGTCCCTGGCCGGTGCCCAGGTGCCCATGTTGTTCGGTCTCTCGCTGCTGGTGGTCTTTTTGTGCCTGGCCGCCTTGTACGAAAGCTGGTCCATCCCGTTTGCCGTGCTGCTGATCGTACCCATCGGCCTGTTCGGCGCGGTACTGGCCGTGCTGGCCATGGGCATGCCCAACGATGTCTACTTCAAGGTGGGTCTGGTGGCGGTCATCGGTCTGTCGGCGAAAAATGCCATCCTGATCGTGGAGTTTGCCCGCACCCTGTCGCAGCAGGGTATGCCCCTGCTGGAAGCCACCCTGGAAGCCTGCCGGATGCGTTTTCGCCCCATCGTCATGACCTCGGCGGCCTTCATTCTGGGCGTCATGCCGCTGGTCTTTTCCGTGGGCGCCGGCGCCTCCAGCCGGCGCGCCATCGGCACCGGCGTCATGGGCGGCATGGTCTCCGCCACCCTGCTGGGTCTGCTGCTGATCCCGATGCTGTTCGTCATCGTGCGGCGCTTGTTTCCGGAAAGCCCGACACCACCACCGGCCACGCCACAGGTCGGGATGGATCGTGTCGCCGGCGGACCATGAGCATCGTTTCGTCCAGCTGGCAGTGTGTGGCTGCGGGTCCAGGGGGGTCACCCCCCTGGGGGGTCCAGGGCAGCGCCCTGGGACTTCGCCGTTGCTGTTGCCGTTGTTTTTCAAAGGAGCCGCAGCCGCTTTTTGCTGCGGCGTTTTCAACATGCGCCGCAGGCAATCTGGCGATTCTGGAACGGCTTGTACCTGTCACATCAGGTTGGTTGACCCACTAGCCCTGGACCCGCCAGGGGGGTGACCCCCCTGGGCCCGCAATGCCTTGCACCATCTCCTGCGCCTGGGCCAGTTGCGCCGGGGTCATCCGCCTGGCAATGGGTTCGCAAAATTTGGCCAGACTGGCATCCTGCGCAGCAGCCAGGGTGACCCACACCCAGGCCCGCACCGGGTCCTGCTCCACCCCCCTGCCCTTGGCATACAACACCCCCAGGTTGAACTGGGCCAGCGACTCGCCCTGCTCGGCGGCCCGGCGATACCATGCCGCCGCCTCCTGGTCGCTCTGCTCCACCCCGTCACCCTTCTCGCAGATCACGCCCAGGTTGAATTGGGCCGTGGCGTTGCCCTGCTCGGCAGACAGCCGATACCACCTGATCGCCTCCTGCTGATCCCGGGGCTGGCCATGGCCATGCTGGTGCATCAGGCCCAACAGGTTCTGGGCCTTGGCATCGCCCTGTTCGGCAGCCATACGGCACCATTGGGCCGCAGCCGGATAGGACTGGATCACCCCTGTGCCGGCATGATACAACATGCCAAGATTGCATTGGGCCTTGGCATTGCCCTGCTCCGCCGCCCGGCGAAACCAGCTCACCGCCAACTGTTGGTCCTGGGGAACACCTTTTCCTTCCAGATACATGGCACCCAGTTCAAACTGGGCCATGGCATTGCCCTGCTCCGCCGCCCGGCGAAACCAGTGGACCGCCTGGGCATAATCCTGGGCCAGACTCTTGCCACTGTGATACATCCGTCCCAGGTGCATTTGTGCCACGGCATGCCCCCGCCCGGCGGCCTGCTGCAGCCACTTTAACGCCTCCTGGTCATCCCTGGGGGTGATCTGGCCGGCATGATAGATCCGGGCCAGGGTGAACTGGGCCTCGGCATGGTCCTGCTCCGCCGCTTCACGCAACCATTTCAGCCTCTCCCGGTCATCCCGGGCAACACCCTCTCCCCGTTCGTACAGGAGGGCCAAAGCAAATTGGGCCACGGCCTCACCCTGGTCAGCAGACTGGCGATACCACCTGGCAGCCTCCCGGTTGTCCTGCGGTACACCATGACCCTTCTGGTACTTGGCGCCCAGAATGTGCTGCGCCTTGGCATCACCCTGCTCCGCCAGCGTCCGCAACATTTTGTCTTCATAATGGGCATGGGAACGTCGACGGGCCTGCCAGGAGATACCCACCACCAGGATCAGCAGACCAATCGCGACAGCATAATAAATAAAATTTGACATGATTCCCTCCAAGACAAAAAATTGCCTGTTGTGACCCACGGCCAGACAGTGTTTGCTTTTCTGTGGTGAGTGTGCGAGAATACTGGCATATCCATGCGTCGTTGGAAAGCAACCATGCAGGCATTTCTTGAACTTGGTCGGCTTTTTTGCTGGTTGCTGCCGGGGTCGGGCATCGGGCCCGGACCGGCGCAGCGGGCGGGTAATTGGTATCAAATCGGCGTCACATCCCCGAACGAGGTCTGCTGCCCATGTCGGAATCCACGCTGGCACCGCGTACACCAGGATTGGTGCACACCGCAGACAATGCACAGGCACCATCGGAGTGGCACGCCGCCAATCTGGCGCGCCTCCTGAGGTCGCGCCTGCACGCGATGCCTGCCTCGGAATTGGCCCACATGCTGGGGGTGCCTGTACCCGGGGCGGCAGAGCAAATGCGACACCCGGGTGGTCGCACAGAGACCGACGGAACAGCCAGCCACAATACGCACCACGGCCCGCAAGACCCAACCGGCCACAACACCGCAGGCAACACGCCCCGCCTCTTCCCCGGCACCACCGGCTACGCCGCCACAGCCGGTGAGATCGCCCATGCCCTGTTCATCTTCGGCGACAAAAAAAAACCCGTCGGCAGTGACGCCCCGGACGACTGCATCCGGGAGGGCAAGTGGACCAGCGCCATCGAGCCGTTCGACGCCTGCGGCATCCTGGAGGGACCGGACAGCGGCGGCTGGACCCTGGCGGTGGACGACCAGCTCCCTCTGATCGAGGATCAGTTGGACTGTTTCTCCTAGTGGGTCAACCTGACTTAGACAAGCACAAGCCGTTCCAGAATCGCCAGATTGCCTGCGGCGCAGGTTGAAAACGCCGCAGCAAAAAGCGGCTGCGGCTCCTTTGAAAAACAACGGCAACAGCAACGGCAACGGCAA
>JAMOAX010000266.1:0-2332 GCA_039908555.1 Magnetococcus sp. DMHC-8 | reverse complement strand
TGATGATCTCCCCCACCTGCTGGGTGGCCACCCCGGCTGCCGTAGTGGTTTCCTGGATCTGGCCAATCTTTTCCGAAATCATCCGCGTGGCCTCACTGGTCTGTCTGGCCAACTCTTTCACCTCGTTGGCCACCACGGCAAACCCCTTGCCCGCCTCGCCCGCGCCGGCCGCCTCGATGGAGGCGTTCAGCGCCAGTATGTTGGTCTGTTCGGCAATATTGCTGATCACCGCCACCACCTTGCCGATTTCCTGGGCGGAAACCCCCAGCTTTTGCATGACGCCAAAGGTGTCCTGGGCGTTCCGCTTGGCCTCGTCCGCCTCTTTGGAAGCCCTTTCGCACCGGGCACGCACCTCGCCGATAGAGGTCGTCAACTCCTCCACCGCCGAGGCGACCGTGTTCACGCTGCCACCCGTGCGCTGGGAGGTATCCCGCACCTGCTCCATGTTGCGGCTCGCCCGTTCACTGGACTGGGCAACCGAGCCCAGATTGACATTGGCCTCCTCTGCTGCCGAAGAGATGGTGTTCATGTTGGCGCTGATCTGCTCGGCCGAAGTCGACACCGTCTTCATGTTGTCGCTCATACGTTCCGTAGTGGCCTGCAGAGTCTCCATGTTGACACTCATTTCGGTGACAGCCCCCGCCGAGGCGGCAGACTGCCCGTTGAGTTGGTCCGCACCCGTCGACATCTCCCGGCTCACCCCCAGCAATTCACCGGCAGACTGGCTCAGCTTCTCCGCATCCTGCACAATCTCCCGGAATATCTCACTCAAATTCTCGACCATCTGGCGAATGGATCGGGCCACACCGGTATTGTTCTTGCCCATGCGCTGCATGTCCACCAACAGATTGCCGGTCGCAATGGCGTCAGCCACCTGTCGAATCTCGGACGGTTCACACCCCCAACTGTGCAGGATGGCCCGGATCATGATCAGAGAGAGAATGCTCCCGATCGACAATGTGACCAGGGCCACCAGCAAAGGCCACAGCAGCGACGGCTGCTCGTGACGTGCGAGGGCTGCCAGGGCGTCCTGAGTCACTTTTTTCAGGTCCGTCAGGACCAGTTCCATGATCCGTTCCTGTTCCTTCTTTTTCAGGGTCAATTTTTCGGACAACTCTCCCGCATCGGTCTGCCGACTGCTGCGCAGCAACTCAAACACATATCCACCCAGCTTGTTGAAATCGCCGGACTCCTTGTCCACTGTCTTCATGTGGTCCTGAATGGATTGCCACTCCTGGGCTCCCTTGTCGACACCGCGTCCCGCCTTCGTTGCCGCGTCCCGCGCCATTTCCTGGATTTTCCGGAGGCCCTCGGTCGTCAGTCCGCTCAGCTTTTTGAACTCCCCTTCGGCGCGCTGCAGACCGTCCGTTCCGGCCGGTGCGGCGGCGGGCTGGTCACGGGTCTCCTGAGAGTCTCGCGTGCCATCAGGTGCCTTGCCCAGGCGGCTTGACAGCCGCGCCGGGTCATCATCGGGGCGGGGCGCCGCTTCCCGGGGCCTGAGAAGCCCGCCTTTGCCGTGACGCAACGCCCGCTCCAACTGGACAAGCTGCTCCGACTGATTGGCCCGCACGGCATGCAGCAGTTCAGTCAACGGGAGCACCGACTCGGCCACTCCCCCGGCCTCGCCACCAGCGGCGCCGCCGCCCGCCCGGATCAGGCTGGCAAAACTGGTGATCGCCAGCAGCGCCAGCAACAAACCGGCCAGTGTGTAAAGCTGTGTCCTGAATCTCATGGTTCCCAACATTGCGATTCCCTTGGCTGATGGTCTGGTAGAGTAGTCTTTACGTGCCCTTTGCGGCAGCGTCGGCCTTTTTGTCCGGGTCGCGCACCGTGGTTGGCAGCGTTTCACGGGTAATCAGAATCTCAATGCGTCGTTGCCGGGCCACGCCGGTCTTGGCGCCCGCCTGGGCGGGCAGGGCCGTGTACGGCACTCCCCTGCTCTGCATCCGCCAGGCCGGCACGCCGCCCTCTGCGACCAGAAAGCGTACCATGGCAGCCGCATAGGCCAGGGCATTCTCGTCCGGTATGGCCCCAGCCGGAGGCAAGCGCTCGGGTCCGGTGCCCGCAACGGTCGACGGACGTGCCGGAGCGGCGGTTGTGCCGTCCCTGGATTGCCTGGCAGGTCTGACGCCCGGACGCAACATCGGGGTGTAGGCCAGGGTCAGCGGCTGGTTGGCCGGGGCACGGACGGCGCCGACCGGTGGCGGCGGATCTTCCCGTCCACCGGTCGAACCGGTGCCACCCGATGCCGGTTGACCGGCCTTGGCACCCGGGGTTGACAGGTTGTCCATGTGGGCCGTGACCTGGATCAGATTGTCAATGCCGGACAGTA
>JAMOAX010000096.1:0-12055 GCA_039908555.1 Magnetococcus sp. DMHC-8 | reverse complement strand
TGTCAAGACTCGCCCGCCTGCCTGCCTGCGGCGCATGTTGCAAAGGCCGCAGCAAAAACCGGCTGCGGCTCTTTCTGAAAGGCAACAGCAAAGTCCCAGGGCGCTGCCCTGGACCCGCCAGGGGGGTGACCCCCCTGGACCCGCAATCCCGACATGCTTTTTTGGAGCAGGAGGCGGCGGTATGGATGAAACGATGAGCAAAGCCTGCGTGATCGTGTAAAATGTCAAGGAGTCTGGGTCCCATGCATATCCGGTATGCTCAGATAGTGTGTGCGGTGACACTCCTGCTGCTGACCCGGATGGCGCTGGCGGCCGGCTGGCTGGGGGTGACCACCCAACCGCCCCAGGGCGTCCAGGTGGCAGAAATTTTCAAAGAGGGTCCTGCCGACCGCAGCGGTCTCCGGAAAGGCGACCTGATTCGCGCCATCGACGAGATTCCCATCCGTTCCATGGACCATTTCAACGACCTGATCGCCCAGGCCCCGGCCGGCAAGGAGGTCACCCTCACCCTGTGGCGCCGGGGAGAGGAGCTGCGGATCAAGACCACCCTGGACAATGGCGCAGACCACGCCCCCCTGGCCCAGACGACCCTGCCGGCCTGGCCCCAACCGGCCCCCGGCGGGCTGGCCCCACTCCCCGGCCCCCGCCCGGCCATCGGCCAACCCCCGGGCGAACGGCGCGGACCGACGGAATGGTCCACCCCCCCGTTGCCCAGGGAAGAACCGTTGCGTCCCCCTGCCCCAACGGCCTGGCTGGGCGTGGCCCCCGGGGTCGCCCCGGGGGGCGTGGCCATTGTGGACGTGGCACCCCACAGCCCGGCGGAACAGGCTGAACTCCGGGCAGGCGACATCATCATTGCCATCAACCGTCAGGCCATCGCCTCGCCGGATGCCCTGGTGCAGGCCCTGGCCGTGATGCGACCCGGCGATTTGGTGGAGATCGCCTTCGACCGGGATGGCCGCACCTTCATGTCCCAGGTGCAACTGCAGCGGGCACCGGTCAACCCATAGGCGGCATCTGGACAGAATCATGATTCCCATCAAATCACAAGAAGAGATTGAGCACATGCGGCTGAGCTGCCGACTGGCCGCCCGGACCCTGGCCATGATCGAGCCCTACGTCCAGCCCGGCGTCACCACCGACGCACTGAACGACCGCTGTCACCAGTTCATCCTGGACAACGGAGCGGTGCCATCCCCCCTCCACTACCGGCCAACCCCGCAAAATCCGCAGGGTTTTCCCAAATCCATCTGCACATCCGTCAACCACCAGGTCTGCCACGGCATCCCCGGACCACGGGTCCTGCACGCCAACGACATCGTCAATGTGGACATCACGGTCTGTCTGAACGGCTTTCACGGGGACACCAGCAAGACATTTTTTGTGGGACCCCCCACCTCCCGCAACAAAAAGATCGTCCAGGTCGCACGGGAGTGTCTGGACCTGGGCATCCAGGCTGCCCAACCCGGCGGCCATCTCGGTGACATCGGCACCGCCATCGAACGCCATGCCCGGCAGAATCACTGCTCCGTGGTACGGGAATATTGCGGCCATGGCATCGGGCGGGCCTTCCACGAAGAACCGGCCGTGCTGCACTACGGCACGCGGGACCGGGGCCCCCGATTGCTGCCCGGCATGATCTTCACCATCGAACCCATGATCAACCTGGGCAAGCCGGAGATCAAGCTGATGCCCGATCACTGGACAGTGGTGACCCGGGATCATACCCTGTCCGCCCAGTTCGAACATACCGTCCTGATCACCACAACGGGCCATGAGATCCTGACCACCCTGACCCCGGCACCGGCAGAGGATGACCAGACCGGCATGACCGGACAAAAAAACTCCTTTTCATTGGAAACTATTTGAGTTACGGTATAGTATTTGCTTGATTTTCGGGTTGGGTCGCGTGCGATCCGACATGGGTAGATCACCTCGTGCGCAGGTTGGTGAACAAAAGAACATTGGACCAGCCGCGCGGTTGCATACACTCTGGAGATACCGTTGTCTTCCATACCGTTGCCCAGATCCCTGCCCCGCATCAAGGGTATCAATGACGTCATCATGGCCTTCGGCATCATTGCCGTGCTGACGATCATGATCGTGCCGATCCCGACAATGCTGCTGGACATGCTCCTCTCCGTCAATATTTCGATGGGAGTCGTCATTCTTTTGACGACTGTCTACGTCCATCGCCCGCTGGAATTTTCCTCGTTTCCCAGCATACTGCTGATGACCACCCTGTTTCGTCTGGCCCTGAACATTTCCACCACCCGTATCGTTCTGCTGCACGGTGGCGAAGGGGAAGGAGCGGCTGGCGAGGTGATCCGCTCCTTCGGCCAGTTCGTGGCGGGAGGCAATCCGGTGGTGGGAATGATTGTCTTTGCCATTCTGGTCATCATCAACTTTATCGTCATCACCAAGGGTGCCGGGCGCATCGCCGAGGTGGCCGCCCGCTTCACCCTGGACAAAATGCCCGGCAAACAGATGGCCATCGACGCCGACCTGAACTCCGGTCTGATCTCCGAAGCCGAGGCCAAAACCCGGCGTCGGGAGATCGAGGAGGAATCGGAATTTTTCGGCGCCATGGACGGTGCCTCCAAATTTGTGCGGGGGGATGCGGTGGCTGGCATCCTGATCGTGTTCATCAACATTATCGGTGGATTTATCGTGGGGGTGGCCCAGCAGGGTCTCTCTGCCAGCGACGCAGCCCACATTTACACCATCCTGACCGTTGGCGACGGTCTGGTTGCCCAGATCCCGGCGCTGGTCATCTCGACCGCCGCCGGTTTCCTGGTAACCCGGGCCTCGACCGATGAACACATGGCCGATCATGTGGCGGGCCAGATTACGGCCCAGCCCCGGGTCATCCTGCTCAGCTCCGGTGTGTTGGGTCTGCTCGCCCTGATGCCGGGCATGCCCACCGTCTCCTTCTCCATCCTGGCCGTACTGCTGGCCATTTGGGCCCACTTCCTGTTTCGCCGCCGGGATGCCCGGGAGTGGGCCAGCGCCCGGGAAGAGGTCGCTCAGGCCAGAGAAGAGTCCAAACAGGAAGAACCCATCGAAAGTTTCCTGGCCCTGGACCTCTTGCGCCTGGACGTGGGCTACGGCCTGATCCCCCTGGTGGACGAAAGCCAGCACGGCACCTTGCTGGAAAAAATTCGCGCCATCCGCAAACAGTTTGCCATCGATATGGGTTTTGTGGTCCCTCCCATCCACATCAAGGACAACCTGCAGTTCAAACCGGGGGAATATGCCTTTCTGATCAAAGGGGTGGAGGTCGGACGGGGCGAGCTTCGGCCCGGCAGCTACCTGGCCATGGAGGGCGGCGCGGTCACCGGCAAGGTGGAGGGACTGGCCACCACGGAGCCCGCCTTCGGGTTGCCGGCCATCTGGATCAGCGGCAATGACCGGGAACGGGCCGAAATGCTGGGCTATACCGTGGTGGATGCCGCCACCGTGCTGGCCACCCATGCCACCGAAATGATCCATACCCACGCCCACGAAATGCTGAACCGGCAGGAGGTGCAAAATCTGCTGGATCTGGTGGCCAAAAACCAGCCCAAGCTGGTGGACGAACTGATTCCCAACGTCGTCAACCTGGGCGGCATCCAGAAGGTGCTCCAGGGTCTGCTGCGGGAACGGGTCTCCATTCGCGACATGACCACCATTCTGGAAACAGTGGCCGATTATGCCAAAGTGATCAAACAACCGGCCCAACTGGTGGAACTGGTGCGTCAATCCCTCTCCCGTTCCCTGGTCTCCACCTACCTGGACGAATCAGGGGCCCTCTCTGCCCTGGTACTGGGCGCCGACGCAGAAAACATGATCGCCGAAGCGGTCGTGGACGGCGAGTATGGCTCCTATCTTGCTTTGGCACCTCGTTCAGCGACCCTGTTCCTGAACCGGGTCCGGGAAGCGGTGGAACAGATTGCCTCCCAGGTGGTCCAACCGGTCATCCTCACCGGGTCCCGGGTGCGTCCTTTTGTCAAGCAGGCAACGGAGGCGGCAATCCCCCATCTCGTGGTCATCTCGCAAAACGAGATACCGTCCAATATTTCCATCCATTCGTTGGGATCGGTGACCCTCTCATGACCGGCAAACCGTGCATATTCCTTCGTGACCACTACCCGCCCGTGAGTCCACCATGAAAATATCGACATTCCAGGCGCGGGACATGCGCGAGGTGCTCAAGGAGGTCAAGGAACAACTGGGGGCCGATGCCGTCATCCTCTCGACGCGCAGCATTCGTGAGCCCGGCAGCGGCATGACCCCGGGACGGACCCTGATCGAGGTGACGGCCTGCCCCGGCCCCAACGCCCGGGAGGCGCCGCCCGGCGCCGGTGGCGGCGCGGCACGTCCGGCGCCGGCCAGCGAACGGCAACCGGCCGCACCCGCCAAAACCTGGGGCGAGGCGCCACGGACCGCCAGCCGTTTTTCCCGCGTCGTGGACGATCCGGTGGAATATCCCCCCCTGACCCGTCCGCCCGCCGCGCCGGAACGGCATGCACCCCCCGGACCGGACCCGGAGCCACCGGCCAGACAGAAACGGGAACGTCAAGCCGGTCGGGAGGAATCGCCACCCGCCCCTCGTCCGACGACCGCCAGTCCGGTGGTCGAGGCAGAGGTCGTCGGTGCCACGGTACCTCCCACAGACCAGCAGGGACCCGACCAGCCGGGTGGCACCCTCCTGGAGACCCCTGTCTCTCCCGACAAACCGTTTGACAGCCCCGGTGAACTGGTCGGTCTGGATGCCGAGAGCAGGCGCAACTACAGTTGGCTGATCATGCACGGCGTCGAAGAGCCCATCGCCCGGCGGATCGTCCTGATGGACCGGTCCGGCAAGGAGCGGGGCCTGGCGGTGGCCTTTCAGCGGGCCTTGAAATTTCGCGATCCACTGGCCGGCCCGGCCCGGGTCATCGCCCTGGTGGGACCCACCGGGGTGGGCAAGACCACCACACTGGCGAAAATTGCCGCCGACCTGATCCTCAACCGGCAAAGGTCCGTCGGCATGATCACCCTGGATACCTTCCGGGTGGGGGCCGTGGCCCAACTGGAGACCTATGCCAAACTGTTGCAGGTGCGTCTCGTGGTGGCCCGCACCCCGTCCGAGGTCAAGGCGGGTCTGCACTCGCTGAACCGGTGCGACTACGTGCTGGTGGATACGGTGGGCTCCAGCCCGTACAATCGCCGTCAGGTCAACTCCACCGCCAGCCTGCTGCCGGACATCGGTGATGACCGGGAGGTGATTCTGTGCATGGCCGCCAACGTGCGGGAAGCCGAACAACAGGCCATTTATCGACGATTTTCCGTGTTGCATCCAACCGGTTTGATCTTCACCAAACTGGATGAAACGGTCACGTATGGCGGCATTCTGAACGTCTGCATCAAGGCCAATCTGCCGCTCACCCTCTATACGGATGGACAGCGGGTGCCGGAAAACCTGGGATGGATGTCTGCCAAGACCCTGTCCAAGTGGTTTGCACGGGACACGCAGGCGGAAATGTAGTTTCCAGGCAGCAGGGGGACCGGATGGGTGCATCCGGCCCCGCGAGAAGGGCGCATGAGAGGATACATGATAGAGGATCTTGACAACCAGGTGGCCACGCTCAAGGAACTGGCCCGCCAGAAGGCGGCGGCGGGACCGTTCCCCCTGCATGAGGCAACCTCTCCCCATGCCGGTCTGTCACAACGCAAGGTGCCCCACACCATGGCCGTCACCAGCGGCAAGGGCGGCGTGGGCAAAACCCTGGTCACCGTCAACCTGGCCGTGCAATATGCCCGGAAAGGCTTGAAAGTGTTGCTGATCGATGCCGATCTCGGCTTGGCCAATATTGATGTGGTGCTGGGCCTGAGTCCCCTGCATACCATCCAGGATGTGCTGGATGGCCGCCTGACCCTGGACCAGGTGGCCATTCCCGGCCCGTTGGGTATCACGGTCCTGCCGGCCGCCTCGGGCGTGGCCGAGCTCAGCGACATGAACGAGGCCCAACGCACCACCCTCATGGACCATATCGACCACTGGCATGCCGACTTTGATGTGGTGCTGGTGGATACGGGGGCCGGCATCTCCCCCAACGTGCGCTTTTTCGTGCTGGCCGTGGAGCGCATCATGGTGGTGGCCACCCCGGACCCGGCCAGCGTGACCGATGCCTATGCCCTGATGAAGGTCATGTTCAACAATCACCGCGTCTCGCACTTTGATCTGGTGGTCAACCAGGCCAAAAACCATGCCGAAGCCAAAGAGGTCTACCGCACCCTCTCCCGGGTGGCCGAAAAATATCTCAACATCGGTCTCAACTATGCCGGCTTTATTCCGGACGATCTCCTGCTCGTCCAGGCAGTCCGGCAACGCAAAACGGTTTCGGAGCTGTTTCCGGCCGCACCCTCTTCGGTGGCGTTTGGGCAACTGTCAGAAAACCTGATACGAATATTACAACAAAAACGCCATGATGACGGACGAATGATCTTCTTCTGGCGCCGTCTTCTGGAAGATTCCGTACGGAAAGCGGAAGCCCGTCTGCCGGCGAACCCATGATCGCCCGTCTTTTCGCCGCCGACAAACCAGAGGTGACCGTTCATGACCAGTTCGGTGTCAGATAAAAGCAAAGAGATCGCCGACGCCTGGCACGGCATGACCCGGGACGAGCTGATTCTGAAATATGCGCCCATGGTCAAGTATATCGCCAGCCGCATCGCCACCCGACTGCCCCAGTCGGTGGATATGGATGACCTGGTACAGGTCGGCATTCTGGGGCTCATTGATGCCGTCTCCAAGTTTGATCCGCAGCGGGGCATCAAGTTTCAGACCTATGCGGATTTTCGGATTCGTGGCGCCATCCTGGACGAACTGCGTGCCGTGGACTGGGTGCCCCGTGCCGTGCGTCACGTCGCCTCACAGATTCAGGAAGTGTATTACCAACTGGAAGGAGAACTGGGACGCCCGGCCGATGACGCGGACGTGGCCCAACAGATGGGCATCCCGCTGGCCGAGTTCTATCAGCATCTGGATGCCGTGCGCGGCATTTCCATCCTCTCTTTCGATGACCTGCGACCCTCTCTGGACGACGACGAGTGGGATGCCATGGATCTCATGGCCGATCCCAACTGGGTGGACCCGGTGGATGCCATCGGTCTGCAGGAGCTGCGCCAGGCCATCAGCCAGGCCATTCGGGATCTGCCGGAAAAGGAACGACTGGTCATCACCCTCTACTACTTCGAAGAGTTGACCATGAGTGAAATTGGTGAAGTGCTGGGCCTGACCGAATCCCGCATTTCCCAGTTGCACAGCAAGGCGGCATTGCGCATGCGGGGACGGATTCGTCATTTTGCCAACCGGAAATGAGATCATGAACTATTGGAACCTGCTGATTGTCGTCTGTTTTGCCGTACTGTACATGGGGCTGGTGGTGGTGTTTACCCAGTTGCGCCGCATGCGCAACGAGATGAAAACCTATCACGACAACCTGCAGGCCCAACAGGCCGACCCCAATGCCGATCATCGGGCCTATGCCGAGATGATCAGACGGCAACTGGCCATCATCGAGGTCCAGCTCGGCATCCAGACCCGCATGGTGGGCGAGCGGTTGCAGGGCGAGCTGCAGGCCATCCAGCGTGAGATGCGCTTCCTGACCCGCCCCACCGACGGCAGCGGTCGCAACCCCATCCATCCCGCCGAGACCCGTTCCCGGGAGAGCACCTATCGGGAGGCACAATTGCTGCTCTCCAATGGTGTGAACGAGGATCGGGTGATCTCCGAAACCGGACTCACCGAGGAGGAGGTCCGGCTGCTCAAACGCATCCCCCGCCAGAATCCGGACCTTTACCGACGCCAGGAGCATGGTTATGGCAACGATTTTCACCATATGGATGTGGAATAACGGCTTGACATCCCTTGCGGCCGCCCTGCCATGATCATTTCCGACCTGCTGCCCCCCCCGATCAAGGAGGTATCGACCGTCACCCCGGCCATGGCCCGGCTGAACGTGGGGGACCTCCTGACCGGACGGATCACCCAACTGAATGACAGTGGCCAAGGCGTGGTCCGCTTTCCAGACGGCAGCGGCTTTGCCTTTCAGGGCGCCTCCTCCCTGCGACCCGGCGAAGCGGTGCAGGTGGAGGTGTTGCGCGCCCAGCCCGACCTGACCTTTCGCCTGCTGACCAGCTCCTCCCAGACGGCCACCGAACTGGCCACCTCGGCGGAACAAAGTCTGGTCCGCGCTCCCGATATTTTTGCCAACCTGCTGCGCTGGTCCGGCCAGGCAGCCGGCCACCGGGCGCTGCTGCAACGCAGCCTGCCCAATGTCGCCATCCAACACCTCCTGCACGGAGAGCTCATGGAACTGGCCCAGTTGCTGGAGACCGGTTCCCGCCAGGATGTGCGGGCCATGATCCAGCAGTTGCGCCAGGGCGCCCTGGAGCTGCTGCTGGCCGAGCCGCAGACGGGCAGCACACCGGCACCCCCCGCGCCAGGGACCCCGGAGGCCCAGGCCATTCGCAACACCTTGCATCGACTGGGGGATTTGCTGGCCATGCAGGACATTCTGCCCCGCCTGCCGCCTGCCCCGGATGGCAGTCAACTGCTGGGATATCGATTGTTCTGGCTGATGGAGGGAGGATTGGGGGAGGCCATCTGGTACAAAAAACGCGAACGCCAGGAACAGGAGGCCGACCCGGCGCACCCCCCGGGCGAAACCACTCTCACCACGGTGCTGCTCTCATTGAACATGACCAACCTGGGGGCCGTGCAGGCACGTCTCTCCTACGGCAGTGGCCTGTGTTCCATTCACATTGCTGCCGAGGAGGAGGAGGCCCTCTCCGCGTTGCGGATGCGCGTCGGTGAGCTGCGCCTTGCCCTGCTGTCTGCCGAGTTGCCGATGGGAACGCTGGATCTCACCCGGTTGGCGCCGGGCGAACTGAAGGAAAACCGGATGCGGGCCCTGGGCATGGCCAGCCATTTCGCGGCGGAGGCCTGACCCATGGACAGACCCCGCACCAACCCGGCGTTGCGCCAGGCGGTGGCCCTGCGTTACCGCAAGAGCAAGGATGTCGCGCCCCGCGTCACTGCGGCCGGCCAGGGACTGATCGCCGAGGCCATCATCCGCCGGGCCCGGGAAACCGGCACCACCCTGCTGGAGGACCCGGACCTGGTCAACCTGCTCGGCAAGGTGCCCGTCGGTGACGCCATTCCCCTCGAACTGTACAAGGCGGTGGCCGAGGTGCTGGCCTACGTCTATCGCATCAACAAGACTGCCCATCCGTAGGCAGCGGCCCTGCCGTCGGGACCGATTCCATCCCCTCTTCCGTATAGACCACCACCCGGTTGCGTCCCCCCTCTTTGGCCTGATACAGGGCCAGATCGGCCCGTTTGATCACCTCCGAGATGTTCTCCCCGTCATCGGGAAAACTGGCCACCCCGATGGAAACCGTCCGCCGCAGGATGACCCCGCCGGTGGGAATACGCAAATTTTCCACGGCCAACCGGATGCGTTCTGCCATGGCCGCGCCAAACGACGAATCGTTGCCCTGCAAAACCACCAAAAACTCCTCACCGCCAAAGCGGATCACCATATCCGAGCTGCGCACGACCTGGGCATTCAACACCTTGGCGAAGGCCTTGAGCACATTGTCGCCGGCCTCGTGACCCCAGGTGTCGTTGACCTCCTTGAAGTGGTCCAGATCGAGCAGCAACACCGCCAACTGGGTCTTGCCCCGCCGGGTGGTGGAATCGAGGGTAACCACATACTCTTCCAGGAAGCGCCGGTTGTGCAGGGTGGTCAGGGGATCGCGCAGCGAGGATTCGCGCAGGGTATCCAGCAGCCGCTTGGCCTCCACCGTGGAGGCCGATTCTCGCAGAAAAACCTGTATGAATGGCAACATCAACTGGTACAACTGGCCATGCCCCCTGGCCACCACAATCTGGACCACATTGCCCACCACGCCCGAATGGATGATGGGAATGCACAGATGACCCAGATCGTTGGTCGCTTCCGAACGGACGAAACAGGGACAGATGAAGGCATCCTGGAAGGAGTGGACGATATGGCCGGTCCGCTGGGCGCGGCAGGAGTCCGCCCGCACCAGAATTTTGTCGGCGCACCAGTGGCACTCTGCACTGATCTCCCCATCCACCAGCACCGGACGCAGGTGGTTGCTGCTGGCCATCACCTCGTAAATGGAAAAGTGCTCGACCCAGAACTGGTCGGTCAACACCCGCCCGATGCGCAGGTAGACGTCCTGAACGGTGTGATCCTCTTCCACGGCCTGTTTGAACTGGGCCACCTCCAGCAGCACCTCCACCATTTCGGTGGTGGTGGTGATCATGTTGGTATTGCCCTGCAATTCATAGTGCAGCAGGCGGGCGATGTCACGGCTGATGGCGCCCAGGTCACGCTGCAAATGGGACATCAGACCATTCAGGTCCGAGGCGATTTGCCCCACCTCGTCTGTGCCGTTATACACCAACCGACCGCTGAAATCCCCGTCCCGGGCATGGGCAACCACCGTCTGCACGCCCCGTGCGGTCCGCACCATCAGGGAGAGTTGCCAGCGAAACAACAGGGTGAAGATGACACCGAACACCGCCATGATCCCCACCATGATGGCAATGGTGCCAGCCGCCTTGCGTTGCAGGGCGGCCAGGGAAAGTTCCACCGTGACGGCCCCCAGCACAGTGCCGTCACTGACCTTGTGACAGCTCAGACAGTTGGGTTCACCCTCGTTGCGGGCAACGAAGGCCACTGTGCCACGGAACACCGGTGACTGTTGTTCACCAATAATGTCAAAGGCGGAAAGACCCGTTGCCAACACCTGCCGCTCCGTCTCATTCGCCGCCTGCTCTGCGGGCAATCCCGCACCAAACTGTCGGTCCACTTCCGGCCCACGCACCACCCGCACCAGCAGCACACCCGGCACATCGGTCAACCGTCGCATGAACTGCTGACGGTCGCCGATCACGTTATTGATCATCGATTCCGTCAAACTGACCCGCACCACCTCCGCCACCGACCGGACATGCTCCCGGGCCGCCTCCAGGGAAAATTGACGAAAAAAGAAGATGCTGAGCAGGGCGATCAGACCCACCATGGCAACGGACAGGGAAACGGTCAGCAGGGTGGTTTTGGATTGCAGATTCATGAGAGCAGGGCACCGGTTACCGCACAAGACGCAGAGGCGCAAACAGCCATAAAAAAATTTTCAGCACCGCAAGGTGCAGTATGAAAGATTCACCCTGGCTGCACAATGAAAAATAGGCATTGGTCATCGTTTCGGCCAGCAGGGTGTCAAAACCCGCCAGTCTGGTCACGCCTGGTCATCCAGACATTGAAGCAGTGGGGGAAAAAAGGCTCGATTTGTTCGTGCAACTTGGGATACAATCCCCCCGGGTTTGACGACACGTAATGGGGAGGGGGGAGGGATGTCCGACTGGAGCGCCGGCTATGTGACCGATATCGGTTACAACTATGGATACTATTCCGAACTCAACCCCCTGCGCATCAACCTGGCCTTTCTGCAGGCCGGTGTCGCGCCCCCTGGCATCGCCTGTGCCTGCGAGTTGGGCTTTGGACAGGGAGTCAGTCTCAATTTTCACGCCGCCGCCTCTTCCGTATCCTGGTGGGGAACCGATTTCAACCCCGCACAGGTGCTCTATGCCCGTACCCTGGCCGAAGGGTGCGCTGCCCCCATCCGGCTCTTCGATCAGCCTTTTGATGCATTCTGTCAACGCCACGACCTGCCCGATTTCGACTTCATTGCCCTGCATGGCGTCTGGACCTGGATCTCCGATGCCAATCGCCAGTTGATCGTCGATTTTATTGCTCGCAAACTCAAAAGTGGTGGGGTGTTGTATATCAGCTATTACACCTTGCCCTCCTGGGTGGCCATGCTGCCGCTGCGCGACCTCCTGCTCCTCCACGAACAACGCATGACCGCGCCTTCCGCCAGTTGGCAGCAACGTATCGAGCACTCCCTCTCCTTCGCCGAACAGCTCCTGGCCTGCCAACCCGCTTTTGCCCGGGCCAATCCGCAAGCGGTCGGCAAACTGCAGGCCATCCGC
>JAMOAX010000265.1:0-2346 GCA_039908555.1 Magnetococcus sp. DMHC-8 | reverse complement strand
CATGTCCACAGAGAGGACACTCCCGGACGGCCAGGGGAACGGTGGCCTCGCATTCCGGGCACTCTTTGGTGGGGGCTTCGCCAGTGCCCGCACCGCCATCCAGATCCACGTCCTGCTCCAAAGAGCCGTGCAGCAGGGTGGAGATGCCGAAGTCCAAAACGATGCAGTCCGTTTTGACAACCCCTGGGTGTTCGTTGGGGTCTACTGTCCGCAGACCCCGGCCCACCATCTGGATGAGGGTGGACTTGTACGAACTGGGCCGCAGCAGCACCACGCAGGAGGTAGGGGGATGGTCCCACCCCTCCGTCAGCACGGCCACGTTGACCACCAAGCGGGCATCACCCTTTTCAAACCTCCGCAGCACTGCCCGCCGTTCGCCATCGGGCAGTTCGCCATGAACCAGCACTGCACTCTCCCCCGAGGCATTGAAGGCATCGGTGACGTTGCGGGCATGGTCGACGGTGGAGCAAAACACCACGGTCTGGCGGTTCCCAGCCTGCTCCTTCCAGTGTCGGATGACCGCCTCGGTGACCGGTGACTTGTTCATGATCCGATCAACCTCGGCCATGTCGAAATCGTCGGCAGTGCGTTTCACCTGACGCAGGGCATCACCGGTACCGACGTCGATGACGAAAGTGCGGGGTGGCACCAAATGGCCGGAACGAATCAACTCGCCCAGACGCACTTGGTCCGCCACGTTGGAAAAGATGGGGCGCAATGCCTTTTTGTCGCCCCTCATGGGGGTGGCAGTCACCCCGTAAAGGCGGCATTGCGGATTGCGCTCCCTGGCAGTGTCGATAATGCGACGGTAGCCCGCTGCGGCTGCGTGGTGGGCCTCGTCGATCACCAGAAGATCCAGCGACGGCATGTTGTCCAGATTGCTCTGCCGCGCCAAGGTGGGCACCATGGCAAAGGTGGTCCGCCCCTGCCACGACTTCGACTCTGCATCCACGATGGAGGTGGAGAGACCGGGGTTGACTCGGCAGAACTTGGTTACGTTTTGCCGAGTCAACTCATCCCGATGGGCCAGAACACAGGCTTTTCCACCACCAGCCAGCATCCGACCTACCACAGCGGACAGCATGATGGTCTTGCCGGCCCCTGTCGGGGCGACCGCCAGTGTGTTGCCGTATTCGTGGAGGGCCCCTACCGACCGATCCACAAAAACCTGTTGCCTGGGCCTGAGAATCATCCCCTGTCTCCCTGTTTACTGCGCCCACGTCGGGCGGGCGAAAGTGCCACCAGCGTTCTGCGCCTGGGCAGGTGCCTGCTGCTGGGGCTGATACCCGTTGGTTGCGGGTGCCGGTTGCTGCTGGGGCTGGAATCCGGTCGGTGTCGGAGTCTGCGCCTGGGGGTGCGCCTGCGTCTGAAACGCAGCCTGGGGTTGCGCCTGCGTCTGCTGTGTCTGAAACGCAGCCTGGGGTTGCGCCTGCGTTTGAGAGGGAGCCTGCGCCGGTGCCTGGAACACAGCCGGAGCCTGTGCCGGAGGTTGAGAAGTGGACGAACCCTGTACCTGAGGCTGAAATCCGGATGGGGCCTGAACCCCTCCAACCGCCGGACGGAACGAGGGGGACGGTTGGAACTTTGCCGATGCCACCGGGGCACCCCCGGCCTGGAAGGCGGAATACTCCTTGTGGTCCGGGGTAACGGCGAACTTGATGACGTTCTTGGGCTGATCATTTTGATCCTTCTCCACATCAATCTTGGCCAGAAACTCGATGCCATCCAGATCAGCAAACCCCTGGATGCGACGGGCCTCCATGGCGCGAGGCGAGGTGTCCTTGTCCGACAACCCCTTCGCAGAGTTGAGGATGCCACGGATGAACGAACGGCCCATATTGGCCCAATCGGGGCCTTTGGGACTGTAGAGGCCAATCAGGCTCCAAATCTTGCGCTTGGCGTATTCGCCCTGGGTCACCACAAATTCGCAGTTGAGGTAGACCGCATCGCTCTCCTTGGCCCCGCTGGCATAGCCCCCGGTCCAACCCCGGCTGTAATCATCAAGACCGCCAGGCTTGATCGTCATGCGTACAGGCGCAATCGTCCCCTTCGGAATAAGATCAAAGTTGTTCTGTGCGTCGGCGTCATTGTAGTCCTGCCATGCAGACATGGTAAAATCTCCTATGTGTTGTCGTTAGTTGGTTGTGGTGTTGGCCTCGGCGGGAGCCGGTTGGCCATATTCAAGACGCTCCTGGATGGGGCGCACCGGACCGCTAATTTTGGCCATCAGGCGGCCTAGGTGGGCTTCCTCCACCATGGCCAAACGTCCAGACCGGTCTTTGGCGGGGTAACCCCAGGGGTTGAGGGTCTGGCAGACAAACATACGGTACAGGTTGCCATCCTCGG
>JAMOAX010000264.1:0-2359 GCA_039908555.1 Magnetococcus sp. DMHC-8 | reverse complement strand
CCCTCGCCTGGTATGACCGGGTCATGCCCCGGTCGCAGCCCGGGCAATTGCGCTATTTGCGGTTGCTGCTGGTGCAAAAACGGTTTCAGGATGCCCTGCCGCTGTGGAAATCCCTCTATCTGGATGGGGTGGTGTTTGCCGAGGAGCTGGAACGGCGTGCCAGACCCCTGGAAAAACAGTTGACCCTTGCGGAACGGGAGGTACGCATTCGCAAACTGCTCCATTCCGGTCCGCATGAGTCTTATGAGCAGGTTTTCGAGCAGTTGCCTGCCGCACGGCAAAAATATTTCCGGGTTCTGGATGCCGCCCTGCACGGATCGAAAAATTTTGAGACCTGGCGCAGCCAGCTGTCTCCTGCCGAGGCCGCCGACCCGGAGATTGGGGATGCGCAGGCCAAACAGTTGCGGCGGACGACCACACGCCAGAGTTTTGCCACTTTCCTGGTGAGCAAGAGAGCGGATCGCCTGTCGGCCAGGACGCGCCAGCTGATGCGTTTTCAAATCGCCCGGGATCTGTACAACGAGCAGGATCTGCCCGGTGCGATTGTCCTGTTGCGGGCCAACATTCAGGAGGCGGGTGGCAAGCTGCCGGATTCCTTGTGGATGGCGGCCTGGAGTGCCTATCGCCAGGGGGATCGGCGTCAGGCCCTGGAATGGTTCGGCAAGTTGGCCCTGGAGGCGCCGCCCGGGGGCCTGCGCGCCCAGGGTGGGGTGTGGGCGGCCAGACTGAGCGCCTCACCGGCGGAAAAGAGCAGATGGTTGTCCATCGCGGCCCGTTATCCCGAAAGTTTTTATGGCCTGCTGGCCCAGGAGCAGTTGACCGGCCGGCTGGTGTTGCTGCCCGCCGACCCCCAGCCATGTCCGTCCAGTTGGGGGGCGGCCATGGACCAGCGTCTGGCCGACCTGCGGCTGTTGAAGACGGTGGGCAAGAGTTATCACAACGGCCTGGAAATTCGCAAACTGGCCAAACAGCTGGATTTGAGCCCGAACGATCAGTTGTGCCTGGCCAAGGAGTTGGGTGCGGCGGACCTGGCCGTGCAGTTGGCCAACACGTTGCGGAAGGGGGATGGCCAGATCACCTTCAGCGGTCTCTATCCCGTCCCCGATTGGAAGCCGTTGCGGGGTTGGGAACTGGACCCCGCTTTGGTCTGGTCCACCACCCGGCAGGAGAGCCTGTTTTACCGGCGGGCCGAATCCCCCACCAAAGCCTTTGGTTTGATGCAGTTGATGCCGGCCACGGCCCAGGAGGAGTCGGATCGGATCGATTTGCTGCCGGCTTCCCGCCATCTCTTGCAGTGGCCCGCCTACAATCTGGCCGTGGGGCAATCCTATCTGGCCCGCATGTTGCGGTTGTTCGACGGGGATTTGTTGCTGGCCGTGGCCTCGTACAATGCCGGCCCCGGGCGGGGCATGGCCTGGCGGGAGAGCCGGGACAAGGAAGATTCCATCGCCTTTATCGAAAAAATACCGTTTGCCGAAACCCGGGAATATGTCAAACGGGTATTGCATGGCTGGGCGGTCTACCGCCTCCAACTGTACGGCTCCGCCTCCCTGGAGAGCGTGCTGAAGGAAAAAAAGCCGGGCTTGTCGATGTTTTTGTACAGCAAGACGGAGTAAGGGGCATGAACGGTATTGCCTTGCCCCCCTATCGCTTCATCGAGCAGATCAAGGCCCTGCCCTGTGTGACGGCCATCTATCTGTACGGTTCCCGGGCCAGAAACAGCCATCGGCCCCGCTCGGACATCGATCTGGCCATCGTCTGTCCCGCAGCGGATGCGGCAGAATGGCAACAGATCCTGGACATTGTTGAAGAAGCGGATACCCTGCTGCTGATCGATTGCCTGCGCCTGGATGAGGAGCCTGCGGAGAGTCCGTTGCGTCAACAAATTGAACAAAATCACCAGGTGATCTATGCACGGGCTGGATGACGCCCGCGCCCGGGAGCTCCTGCGGGAGTGGGGACGGGCCCTGGATCGATTGCAGGAGGCCTTGTCCCGGCCCGCGGGCGACGATGCGCTGGTTCTGGATGCCACCATTCAGCGGTTTGAATTTTGCGTCGAGTTGACCTGGAAGAGCCTGCAAAAGCTCCTGGCCCATGAGGGTGCAGAGGCGAAAACCCCCAGGCAGGCCCTGCAACGGGCTTATGCTGCGGAGTGGATCGACGATGAGTCCCTGTGGCTCAACATGCTGCAGGATCGCAACCTGACCTCGCACACCTACCGGGAATCATTGGCACAAGCCATTTTCCTGCGTGTTCCCGGTTATTGCGACGCGATGCGCCGGTTGCATGCCTGGCTGGTCGCCCGTTATGAAGGTGCCGGCTGATCGGGCTTCCCACTTAAGTCGGGACAAATTATCAG
>JAMOAX010000263.1:0-2363 GCA_039908555.1 Magnetococcus sp. DMHC-8 | reverse complement strand
CCAACCCGATGAAATTCCCCGTCCAGGAGCAAAGCCGTACTGGGAACATGAGCCAGCATGCCGGCCGGTTCCGAGTCCATGGCCAGGAACAGCGGATTCGCGGCAGTGTCGGACAACAGACTGCGCAGGTCGAAAGAAAGTGGGTTGCTCATTGACGTACCCCGTGGTATCCCTGATTCGTGAACGCGGACTCTTCCCCCGCCAAGCTCATTATAGCCGCGCCATCCCTGAAAATACAACCTGTTTTTTGCCCGTTATCGAGAATCACAAAAAGGGAGGGCCGGTGGCGGCAGCGCCAAGGCCGACGGCCGTTGACCGATCCCGCTACCGGGAAGGAATAGCAAGTTGCTGGCCACACATGAGAAGTGTCGGCAAAGGTGCCGGTATTTTTTGGCGGGTTCCGGCACCCCGGACGGTCATCCATCCGGCCAACGGCCTGTCATCAGGCCGCAAACGGCTCTATCCAGCCACCGCCCAGCACCCGATCTCCCCCATACCAGACACAGGCCTGGCCCGGTGCGATGGCCCGTTGCGGGGTGTCGAACCGCACCTCGGCCTGTCGGTTTCCCAACGGTCGCAGCAGGGCGGGCTGGGGCTCGGCGGCATAGCGAATCCGGGCCTCGACCCGCACCGGCGCCCGCAGGGGTTCATCCCCCAGCCAGTTGAGCTCCCTCACCCGCAGTTCGCTCCGCCACAGGGCCTCTTCCGGGCCAACCAGCAACCGGTTCTGCACGGTATCGATGGCCACGACGTACAGCGGCGCCGCTGCGGCGATGCCCAACCCCTTGCGCTGACCGATGGTATATCCCCCCAGTCCCTGGTGGGTGCCCAACCGGTTGCCCGCCAGATCCTGAATGGCCCCGGGCTGAAACAGTCCCCTCCCCGCCTCGGCCAGAAAGGTGGCCGGCTTGCCGTCCGGGACAAAGCAGAGGTCCTGGCTTTCCTGCTTGTGGGCCAGGTGCAGACCGAACCGCTCGGCCAACTGCCGGGTTTCGCCCTTGGTCAACGCCCCCAGGGGAAAACGCAGATGCCGCAATTGCCCGGGGGTGACGGTGAACAAAAAATAGGATTGGTCCTTCTGTCGATCCGCCCCCCGCCACAAAGCCGGACCGGCGGGACCCTCGGTGCGCACGGCATAGTGGCCCGTGGCCAGAAAGTCCGCCTGCAGGGCCTGGGCCTGGTGCAGCAGGTGGGTGAATTTGAGCCGTTCGTTGCAGCGCACACAGGGATTCGGCGTCTGACCGGCGGCATAGGCGGCCACAAAATCCGCCACCACCGCCTCATGAAATGCCGCCTCCAGATCGACGACAAAAAAGGCGATTCCCAGGGTTTGTGCCACCCGGCGGGCATCATACAGGTCTTCGGCAGCGCAACAGGTGCGACGTCCGGCCTCCCCCCCTGCCCTGCTCCACAGGCGCATGGTGAGGCCGATCACCTCATACCCCTGGGCCAACAACGAGGCAGCCGCCACGGCGGAATCCACCCCCCCGGACAGGGCAACCGCCACCCGGGTTTTGCAGGATGCTCCTTCAGGGATCACGCGGGTTCACCATCAGGGCGCAAAAGGGACAATATCCAGGCCCGGCGACTGGCCGAGCAGCGCAGCCGCCAGGACGGCCGCCGTGATGGGAGTCAGCAGGATGCCGTTGCGGTAGTGCCCGGTGGCCAAATACAGCCCCTTCAAAGCAGAAGAGGCCCCCAGCAGGGGCAGGTTGTCCCCCGAGGCCGGCCGCAGGCCGGACCAGGTCTGGCTCAGCCGGGCCTGCCGGAGACCGGGCACCAGTTCCATGGCCATGCCGGTAATCTGATGCACGCCCTCGCAGGTGACCGCCTTGTCAAATCCCCGATCTTCCAGGGTCGAGCCCAGCAACACCCGCCCATCGGGCCGCGGCACCACATACCCCTTGAAACCATAGACAACATGCCGAAAAAAGGCGGGCCGGGTCTCCAGTTGCACAATCTGACCCGCCACCGGTTTCAGGGTGGTGCGCAAGGGGGGCAGGCCCGGCAACCGTCCACTCCAGGCCCCGCCGGCCACCAGGACCGCCCCGGCCGTCAACCGGCCACGGTCCGTCTCGACCCCCACCACCCGCTCTCCCTCCACCGCCAGACCGAGGGCCTGCACCCCGTTCACAAACTGCCCCCCCAGCCGGGAGACCGCCGTGGCCAGGGCACGGGAGAGGCGTTCCGGGTCAATTTGATGGTCGTCCGGATAGTAGTTGGCGCCCACCATGCCGGGAGACAGGGCCGGCTCCAGACGCAATGCCTCGGCACGATCCAGCACCTCGACCCGCAAGCCCCGTTCCAGCATCCAGTCGACCCGCCCGACCGCCAACCGCCCCTCGGCGGGGTCCAGGGCCACC
>JAMOAX010000095.1:0-12167 GCA_039908555.1 Magnetococcus sp. DMHC-8 | reverse complement strand
TGCCATATGGTTGGCTGGAAGGGGCCGTGTTGGGCGCCGTGTTGTCGGTGGTCGGGCAGATGGGGGATTTGGCAGAATCCCTGGCCAAACGCGAAGCCGGCGTCAAGGATTCCGGGCGGCTGATTCCCGGCCACGGCGGGTTGCTGGACCGGTTGGACAGCCTGCTGTTTGCGGTCCCCGTCTATTATCTCTTTTTGTGGGTGCACGCCCTTGTTCCAGCCAAGGGGGGCGGTGACGATTGGCGGTTAAGACCATTGCCTTGTTGGGATCGACGGGGTCCATTGGGGTCAATACCCTGAGTGTGGTGGCCGATCACCCGGAGCGATTTCGTGTGGTGGCCATGGCGGCCGGCCGTAACGGGCAACGCCTGATCGAACAGGCCCGGCGTTTTCGCCCGGAGGTGGTGGCCATTGGTCAGGAAGAGCTGGCCGGGCAGGTCAAGGATGGTCTGGCGGGGACCGGAATTCGGGTTTTGTCCGGCATGGCTGGTGTGGTGGAAGTGGCCCGCTGGGCTTCGGCCCGCCTGGTCGTCTCGGCCATGGTGGGGGCAGCCGGTCTGGAACCCACCCTGGCGGCGATCCGGGCGGGTCGGGATATTGCCCTGGCCAACAAGGAGTGTCTCGTCATGGCGGGCGCCCTGTTCATGGCAGAGGTGGCCCGTCATGGCGTCCGCTTGATTCCCGTGGACTCCGAACACAGCGCCATTTTTCAGGTGTTGTGCAATGGAGACCGGGAGGCGGGCCAGGCGGGTCGTTGTGCGCCGCTGGGGCGGGATCTGGATCGCCTGATTCTCACCGCTTCGGGGGGACCATTCCGGGGCTGGTCACGGGAGGCCTTGCAGCAGGTGACGCCCGCCATGGCCCTGGCTCACCCAAGCTGGCAGATGGGACAAAAGATTACCATTGATTCTGCCACCCTGATGAACAAGGGACTGGAGGTGATCGAGGCCTTCCATCTGTTCGGGGTGGGGGTGGGGCAGATCCAGGTCGTGGTGCATCCGGAGAGTATCGTGCATTCCATGGTGACCTACCGGGATGGTTCGGTCCTGGCACAGTTGGGGGTGCCGGACATGCGCACGCCGATTGCGGTTGCCCTGGCCTGGCCCGAGCGGATTGTGACCCCAGTGCCACCCTTGGATCTGGCCCGTCTGGGACGGCTTCATTTTTTTGCCCCCCCTGATCCGGTCGATTTTCCCTGCCTGGCGTTGGCCTACCAGGCGCTTTCCCTGGGAGGGGCGGCGGCGACGGTCCTCAATGCAGCCAACGAGGTGGCCGTGGCGGCCTTTCTGGCGGCCAGGATCGGTTTTCTGGATATTGCCCGCCTGGTTGAGTGGAGCATGGAACGGTGTGCAGGGGCTGGTGCCGGGTCGGTTGGGTGTGGCTCGCTTGAGGAGATTGTGCAAACAGATCGTGCATCCCGTCGACAAGCCGAGGAGTGGGTCGCACGACATTAGGGGAATATTGGACTGTATCATTATGTTTCATACGGTATTTTGGGCGGTTGTCGTGCTGGGCGTCCTGATTTTTGTTCATGAATTGGGGCACTTCCTGTTGGCTCGCCTGCATGGTGTGCGGGTCATGGTGTTTTCGCTGGGCTTTGGTCCCCGGGTGTACGGGTGGCGGGGACAGGAGGATGGCACGGAATACCGGTTGTCCGCCATTCCTTTGGGCGGTTACGTGAAAATGCTGGGAGAGTCCCAGGAGGAGACGGTTGCTCCGGCCGACCAGCCCCACGCTTTTTATGCCAAAGGGGTTTGGCCGCGCATGTCGATCGTTTTTGCGGGGCCGGCCAGCAACTTTTTGTTTGCCTTCCTGGCCCTGACTGCCGCCTATCTGACGGGCGTTGGGGAGTTGTTGCCGGTATTGGGTTCGGTGGCGACCGGCACGCCGGCTGAGACAGCCGGTTTGCAGAAAGGTGATCGTATTACCTATATCGACGCACAGCCCATTACCCGCTGGGCGGCATTCAGCAACACGATCAAGGCGTCCGATGGCCGGACGCTGACCCTGACGGTGGAACGATCCGGGACCCCGTTTCTGGTCAAGGTGACGCCGCAACTGAAAGAGACGAAAAACCTGTTCGGCGAAAATGTGCGTCTGCCCCTGATTGGTGTGGGCCCGTCCGGGGCCATGGAGGTGGCGACCTATGCCCCTCTGGAAGCGATGGTCAAGGGTTGGGAACAGACCTGGTCCATGACCATGCTGACATTGACGAGTACCTGGAAATTGATAACCCAGGTGGTCTCTGCGGATCAGATCGGCGGCCCCCTGATGATTGCCGATTTGGCCGGCAAGGCGGCGGAACAGGGAGCCAGTAATTTATTGTTTTTCATGGCGTTGATCTCTGTCAATCTGGCCATTCTGAATTTGTTTCCGGTTCCCGTTCTGGATGGTGGGCATCTGTTGTTTTTTTCTCTTGAGGCGCTCAGAGGTCGGCCGGTTGACGAAACAGTGCAGTCGTTGGCCAATCGGGTTGGGGTATTCCTGTTGATATTGCTGATGGTTTGGGCGTTGAAGAACGATTTGACCCGTTTTTTTGCGATGGGGCATTGATGGCGCCCGGACGTACAAAAATGCACGGGTGGTGCGACTTCACTTGCGAGAAAAGCGGAAGTTTGTATACTTTAACGAGAGCAACGGCTCGCATTGATCTCCAACGGTGATTTCCGGTAGCGACAGACATGAATTTTACAAAAATTGTTCCTTGGTTGGTGGTTGGATGGATGGGATGCCTTCTCGGAATGGGAGGGGTTCCTGCCTTCGTTGAGGCGGCCGGGGCGGCCACCATCCGGTCCATCCGGGTGGAGGGATCGCAGCGTATTGAACCGGAAACAGTGCGCAGTTACCTCAAGCTGGATGTGGGTAACACCTTCAGCGCTGATGCGGCACGCAACAGCCTGAACGCTCTGTTTGCCACCGGATTTTTCAAGGATGTCGCCCTGGATCAGGAGGGGGATGTCCTGGTGGTGCGGGTGGTGGAAAATCCCATGATTCGCGAGATCACCTTTGACGGCAACGATGCGTTCGGTGCGGATGACCTGAAAAAGATTGTCACGACCAAGGCCCGTTCCATCTACGACCGGGCCAAGAGCGAGCGGGATCTGGCCGCCTTGCGCCAGGCCTATCGGGTCAAGGGGCTGTTCCTGGCCAAAATCGAACTGCAAACCAGGTCGGTGGAGAACAATCAGGTGGATCTGGTCTACCAGATCAGGGAGGGTGAAAAGTCCAAGGTGCAGGAGGTGCGAATCATCGGCAACCATGGCATGTCGGAAAAGCAACTGGTCAAAAAATTGTTGATTCAGCCTTCGGACTGGCTCTCCTGGTACACGGAGACAGACACCTATGACCGGGAAAAGTTGCTGTTTGATCAGACCCAATTGCGCAATGTCTACCTGGACAACGGCTATGCGCGGGTGCGCGTGGACTCTTCGGTGGCAGAGTTGACGCCGGACCGTCAGGCCTTTCTGGTTACCCACACTGTTCATGAAGGCAGTCGGTACAAGGTGGGATCCGTCCGGATTGTGGGTGATTTCAACGAATTGCCGGATGCCGATCTCTACAGGGCGCTCAGGGTGGTGGAAGGCGAGTGGTACTCCCAGCAAAAGGTGCGGGAGTCGGTTGAAAAGTTGACCGATCTGATCGGCGACTTTGGTTATGCCTTTTTGGACATCAAACCGGAGCGCACCATCAGCGATGAGACCGGCACAGTGTCCATCATGTTCCAGGTCACCAAGGGAAAGCGGGTTTACGTGAACCGTGTGGAAGTCTCCGGCAACACCCGCACCCAGGACAATGTCGTTCGTCGTGAGGTGCTGCTGGTGGAGGGGGACCGTTTTTCCGCCTCAAAGTTGCGCACTGCCAAATCAAGACTGCAATCCTTGAACTTTTTTGAAAATATTGAGGTGACGACTCCGCCGGCGGGCGATGCGGAACTGGTGGATGTCAAGGTCAAGGTGAGTGAAAAACCGACGGGCAGTTTTACCCTGGGGGCCGGTTATTCCAGCCAGGAGTCGCTGCTTGGGACGGTCAGCCTCAGCCAGAACAATTTTCTGGGCAAGGGGCAGCGCGTGGTGCTGTCGGTGGCTGCGTCCGGCACCCGCGACGAATATAATATTTCGTTTGTCGAGCCCTATTTCATGGGCAGAAAGTTGAGCACCGGGTTTGACCTGTTCAAGCGGGATACAGACCAGACCCGCCTCACTGCCATTCGGGAAAAATCGACGGGGGGTTCTGTGAATCTGGGTTTTCCCATCTCCGACCGGATGACGGACGGCATTACCTACAAGCTGGTCAGGACCGAGGTCCATTATACGGGGTCAGGACTGCCGACGACCATTCTGGCCGAGCAGGAACGCTTGAGTCCCTACCTGGAGTCCATCATCAGCAATACCCTGGCCTGGGATTCCGTGGACAGTCGCCTGACCCCCACCGATGGTCGGAAGCATACCTTGACCACCGAGCTTGCGGGTATTGGTGGGGATGTGCGGTTTGCCCGTCTGATGACGGACCACAACCTGTACTATCCTTTCGATACGGACAAGGAGTGGGTTGGGCATCTGCGTGGCCGCCTGGGAATCGAGGACGGTCTGGGTGACAAGATTCCCATTTTCGAGCGGTTTTTCCTGGGGGGCACCGGTTCTTTGCGCGGCTTCATGCCGGCTGGCATCGGTCCCCGTACAACCCAGGGGGATTCTTATGGTGGCACACACTTTGAGCAGCTCAATACCGAATTGTTTTTCCCCCTGGCCGGTGTCTCCGAGAAAGGGGTGCGTGGTTTGGCTTTTGTGGATGTCGGCTATTTGGGTGATCGGGACCTGCCGAGTGACGTCAGCAATCCGGGGGGATTACGGGTTTCCTCCGGTGTCGGGTTGCATTGGAACTCGCCGTTTGGGCCGTTGCGTTTTACGCTGGGATCGCCGCTGATCAAGGACACCAATGACAAGACACGGGTGTTTGACTTTTCGATCGGAGCAGCAATGTGACGATGCTTTCATTTCCTGCGGACAAGAAGGTTATCCTGATGATGAATTCACCGGTTTTGAAGTGGTTGGCCCGGGCGGGGCTTGCCCTGTCTCTTGCTGGCGGGCTGTTGCTGTCTGATACGGCCTGGGCCGAATCGTACAAGTTGGCCTTTGTGGATGTGCCTCGTGCCATGGCTGCTTCGGACGCCGCCAAACAGGCCAGAGACATTCTCCAGAAAAAGCTGGCTACCAAGCAGCATGAAGTCAGTTCCATGGAGGCCGAAATCAAGGAGATGAAGGCCGAGGTGGAAAAAGCGCAAAAATGCTGCCGCGTCGGATCAAGAGGGCGAGTTGCGCGGCAAACTGCGTGATTATCAAAGACTGGTGGAGGACAACCAGGCTGCCATTGATCGTGAGAACGGTCGGTGGACGAAAAAGATTACCGATGCCCTGCTGAAAGTGATCGAGGAGATTGGCCGGGAGGAAGGGTTTACCGTGATCGTTGGCAAGGGCCAGGTGTTGTTTGCGGCCGGATCGATTGATATCACGGATCGGGTGTTGGTGCGCTTGAACGAACGCACGAAAAAATGGTTCTAGGGGTCTGGGCGTGGAGTCACTGCAGGAAATCCTCAAAATTCTTCCCCATCGGTATCCGTTTTTGTTGGTGGATCGGATCGCTGAGGTGGTGCCGGGGGACCGTTTGGTAGCCATCAAAAATGTTTCCTTCAATGAGCCCCATTTCATGGGGCATTTTCCCGGTCACCCGGTCATGCCGGGTGTGCTGATCCTGGAGGCCATGGCACAGGCGGGGGCTTTGCTGGCCGGCAAGACCGATCCGGCATCGGTCTGTGCGCGTCTGGTATATTTCATGACCATTGACAAGGTACGGTTCCGCAAGCCGGTGGTGCCGGGGGATCAGTTGCGTCTGGAACTGACTCTGCTCAAAAGACGGCGGGACGTGTGGCGCTTTGCCGGTCGGGCGTATGTGGCGGATGACCTGGTGACGGAGGCCGAATTGATGGCCATGACCCGGGATGCGGATCAGTCTGTCGACCAGCCCTCGGCAACATCGCCGGCGGTGGAGTAGCGCCATGATTCATCCTACTGCGGTGGTCGACCCCGGCGCCAGACTGGGGGACAATGTGCGCATCGGTCCCTATGCCGTGGTGGGGATGGACGTGGTGCTGGAGGCGAATGTGGAGGTGGGCTCCCATGCGGTGATCGAGGGGCACACCCTCGTTGGCCATGACAGCCGGGTCTGCAATTTTGCCTCCATTGGCCAGCCGCCCCAGGATATTCACTACGCGGACGAGCCGACCCGGGTCGAAATTGGCGCCCATTGCTGGATTCGGGAATTTGTCAGTATTCATCGCGGCACCGCCAAAGGGGGTGGTTTGACCCGGGTTGGCGATCACTGCATGATCATGGCCTATGCGCATGTCGCCCACGATTGCCGGGTGGGCGAGCATGTGGTGATGGCCAATGGCGCCACCCTGGCTGGTCATGTGGAGGTGCAGGATTATGCGGTCATTGGCGGTTTGACGGCTGTGCACCAGTTTGCCCGCATTGGTCGCAATGCCTTCATCGGCGGGGCTTCTGCCATCTCCATGGACGTGGTGCCCTTTGCATCGGCCGCCGGCAACCGGGCGCAAATTACTGGCGTCAATGTGGTCGGTCTGCGGCGCAGCGGCTTTTCCGAAGAGGTGATCAAGACCATTCGGCAGGCTCACCGGATTGTGTTTCGCTCCAACCTGCGCCTGGAACAGGCTATAGCCGAGGTCGAACAGCAATTTTCCAGTTCGCCTGAGGTGCAATATTTGCTGGAGTTTTTGCAAACAGGACAGAGGGGAATTTGTCGCTGAATGCCGGATCGGCAGACCGGTGTATCGGTCTGATTGCCGGGAATGGTCGACTGCCCATTCTGTTCGCCCAGGCCGTGCGCGGGCAAAAATTGGTGGCCGTAGGCCATCAGGGGGAGACCGATCCTCTTCTTGCCGAGTGGGTGGCGGACCTGTGCTGGGTTCGCCTGGGTCAGTTCCAGAAGATACTCGATTTTTTTTTCCATCATCGTGTCAAATGGGTTGTCATGGCCGGGGGTATCACCAAGGCGCGCATTTGGCGTGTCCGACCCGATTGGCTCGCCTTGAAAATGCTCCTCGGTTTGCTGCATCGGCATGATGATCTGTTGCTGCGCAGTGCGGCGGCGTTGCTGGAAGAACGGGGGTTTGTGCTCAGGTCGGTCACGGATTTCGTCCCGGAATTGTTGGCGCCGGCGGGGGTGTTGAGTCGTCGTCAACCGACCCCGACCGAGTGGGAGGATATCCGGTTTGGCTGGTGGGCTGCCAAGGAGTTGGGTCGGCTGGACATAGGCCAGGGTGTGGTGGTGCGCCAGAAAATGGTGGCCGCCGTTGAAGCCATGGAGGGAACGGATGCCATGATAGCGCGGGCCGGCCCGTTGATTGCCGGCAAGGGCTGGGCCGATGCCGGCGGAGGGGTGTTGGTCAAGGTGGCCAAGCCCGCGCAGGATCGGCGTCTGGACCTGCCGACCATTGGACCGAACACCATGAAGCGCTTGCATGAGGCAGGCATCGTCGTCATGGCCCTGGAGGCGGGAGGAGCAATGATACTGGAACCGGAAGAGACCTGCGCCCTGGCAGACCGGCTGAACCTGGTTCTGGTTGGTTGTCGGGAGCAGGATATGCAGGGCAGTGGTTGGGCAGAGATGCATGCCGGTGGGTCGGAACAGACCGCCGGTACACGAGTCGGGTCGGACCATGAACGGGCCGGTTGAATCCCGTGGTGACAGCACGGGCAGGGTGTTGCGGGCGGCCGTGATTGGCGTGGGCTATCTGGGGCGCATCCATGCCATAAAGTATCAACAGATTCCCCAGGTTGACCTGGTGGCCGTGGTGGACCAGCAGGCCCAGCAGGTCCGCCGGGTCGGGGAGGAGTTGTCTGTACCCGGCTATCTGGATTACACGGACATTTTTCCTCTTGTGGACCTGGTGACCATCGCCACCCCCACCCACAGCCACTTTGCCATCGCAGCGGACTGCTTGCGTGCCGGTTTGCACGTACTGCTGGAAAAGCCCATGACCACCACCCTGGCGGAGGCGGATGCGCTGGTTGAGCTGGCAGAACAGGCCGGTCGGGTCTTGCAGATTGGTCATCTCAAGCGCTTTCATCCAACGGTGGCGGCCCTGGCCGAGGGTGGCCTGTTGCGCGATCCCCGCTTTATCGAGGCTGTGCGGTTGGCGCCATTCAAGTCCCGTTCCCTGGACCTGGATGTGGTGCTCGACCTGATGATTCATGATATCGATCTTATCCTTCAGTTTTTTCAATCGACCGTGGTGGATCTGGATGCCGTGGGAATGTCGGTGGTCACCGATCAGGTGGATGTGGCCAATGCCCGCATGCGCTTTCAGAATGGTTGTGTCGCCAATGTGACAGCCTCGCGCGTTTCCCGGGAGGCGGTGCGACGCATGAAAATTTTTCAGTCGGATGGTTTTTTTACGCTCAATTTTCTCCAGAATGACCTGTCGCTCGTCCGCAAAGGAGAGCAGAGGGTCACGATACAGGGCACAGAAGTGGGTGTTCTGGAAGAGACGACCCTGCCGGTGCGGGCTTATGACACCCTCGAGGCAGAGGTGAGCGCCTTTTGCACGGCGGTGCGACAGGGGTTGCCGCCGCTGGTCAGCGGGCGGGATGGTCGCCAGGCTTTGCAGGTTGTGACGATGATCCGGCAGGCCATCCATCAGGCGGGCGCCTTGGCTGTGGATGTTTCTCCTCGTGACTGACGTGGTGATGGTGGCCGGAGAGTCTTCCGGTGATCTGTTGGGTGGAGAGCTGCTGACCGCACTGCGCAGGCGTTTTCCCCAGCTGGTTGCGCTGGGTGTCGGGGGAGTGCGCATGCGTGCTGCCGGCCTGCAAGGGCAGTTTGACATCAACGATCTGGCCGTGGTTGGCCTGGTGGAGGTGATCAGGCGGCTGCCCCGTCTGTGGCGGGTTTTTGTGTGGCTGAGCCGTCTGTTGGAAGTGGAACGTCCCCGATTGTTGATTACCATTGATTTGCCGGATTTCAACTTTTTGTTGGCCCGGCGGGCCCGGGCGTTGGGTATCCCGGTCGTGCATTATGTCAGTCCCCAGGTCTGGGCGTGGCGATCTGGCCGGGTGGCCCGGATTGCGGGTTTGTTGGATCATTTGCTGGTTTTGTTTCCTTTCGAGCCGGACATCTATGCCCGGACCACCTTGCCGGTCACCTTTGTGGGACACCCCTTGACCCGCCTGGCCGTGCCGGCCCATCCGCGGGAGGTCGTGCGTCGTGCCCTGGGAATGGCCCCTGATGAACAGTTGGTGGTGCTGTTGCCGGGCAGTCGTCATGGAGAGTTGCAGCAACTGTTGGGCCCATTGCTGGCGACCTGTCGGGAGTTGGCCAGGCAGATGCCTCGGTTGCGTTTTGCGTTGGCGTTGGCCGATACCCTTTCTCTGGACGACCTGGCGGGCTACTGGCCGGCGGAACACACTGCCGACGCGGTGGGGGTCCCCAGTATCGTCGTGCTGCGCGGCGAAACCTATGAGTTGCTGGGGGCCGCGGATGCGGCCCTGGTGGCCTCGGGTACGGCAACCTTGGAAGCGGCCCTGCTGGGGGCGCCGATGGTGGTGGTCTACCGGGTCAATCGCCTGACGTATGAGCTGGGACGGCGATTGATCCGGGTGCCGTTCATTTCCCTGGCCAACCTGGTGGCCGGACGTGCCTTGGTGACGGAACGCATCCAGGCAGATGTCCGGCCTGACTTGCTGGCCCGGGATCTCATGGCATTGCTGACGGATGCGGAACGGGTGGCGGAGATGCGGGCGGGTTTTGCCGTCATTCGTGAAAAGCTGTCACGTTCTTCTCACCAACCTGTTGATATTATTTCTGAATTTTTGTCGTAGCGCCGGCAGTGGGCCTGCCCCACTATAACCTTGTGATGATCTGGAGAAATGACGTGGCAACCATTGCTTTGACCGGGGACAATTTCAGCAGCACCGTGGCTGACCATGACATGGTGATCGTCGATTTTTGGGCGTCGTGGTGCGGTCCTTGTCGCTCTTTTGCGCCCATTTTTGAAAGGGTCTCCGAAAAGTATCCCGATGTGGTCTTCGGCAAGGTGGATACCGACGAGCAGCAGGAACTGGCCGGTGTTTTTCAGATTCGCTCCATTCCGACCCTCATGATTTTTCGCCAGAAGATTATCATTTTTTCCCAGCCTGGCATGCTGCCCGAGTCGAGTCTGGTCGAAGTATTGGAAAAGGCTTTGGCCTTGGACATGGATCAGGTGAGGAAAGAGATCGCCGAGCAGGGGGAAGAGGGCTGATGGTCTGGCCTGTGCGGTGGTACATGATGCTGGCGTGGTATGGGTATGGAATGGTACGCCCGGTGCGCGGGCGCGGTGTGGTGTACGGGGCGCTTGTGGCCCTTTTGCTCCAGGCCTGTGCGGCGGTGCCCGAACGGGAGGTGACGGCATTGCCGGATATGCCGGACGCCGGGCCGGGCAAGAATGCCGCCGTGCGGGTGCAAAGGGGGCTGCAGGACATGGAAGCGGGTCAATATGAACGGGCCGCCCGCTATTTTTCTGACGCATTGACGTATGCCGACTTGAATGTCACGGAGCGGGCTGTGGTGTTGAGCAATCGGGGCGTTGCCCAGCAGCGGTTGGGATTGCTTGATGCGGCAGTGGCCGATTTTTCCGGTGCTCTGCAGTTGCGCAGTGGTCGGTCCGGCAAGGGTTTGCCTGGCAAGGCGCTTCTCAATCGGGGTATCACCCACTTTTTGCGAAGGGATTTTGCGTTGGCGGTGGCGGACCTGGATGCCTTTGTGCGGCAGAGCGCGACCGACAGCCGTTCCCCTTATCCCGTGCTGTGGCTCTATTTGGCCCGGAGCCAGGCGGGTATGGATGGGCGGGCCCTGTTGGCGGATGGGTGTCGATTGGCGTGGCGTGACGAAGAGTGCAACCGACGCTCCGGTGATTGGGTGCGGATGGCATGGCCGGGGCCGTTGTTTGCGTTGCATGCAGAACAAATACCGCCCGATGATCTCCTGCACAAGCTGCCCCGCGCCGAGACAGGGCGCCAGCACCAGGAGCAGTTGTGTGATGCCTATTTTCACCTGGGTGCATACCACGGATTGAAGGGCGAGCAGGGGATGGCACGGCACTGGTGGCAGATGGCAGTGGATACGCAGATGACACACCTGAGTGAACACGCGGCGGCCCTGGCGGCGTTGCAGGGCGGGTTCTTCACCGGAGGCAGCGGGTTTTCCGCCTGGTGATCGATCTGTGTCACCAGTAGCGCCCGGTGGCAGCGATGACGATGGTACAGAGGCCCAGGATCAGGTTGATGGAGACGACCCGGCGAATGCGGTTCAGGTAGAGGCCGGCTTCGGGAATGAGTCGTTTGCGTACCATGCGGGCCATGTTGCGATAGAAGGCAAAGAACGTGATCGCGAAGAGAGCGATCATGGTCCAGCCGAGCCACTGCATGATCAGGACATGCCGCCCGGCCTGGGCCAGGCTACCGAAAGCGGTATAGGTCAGGGCGTAGCCTGTGAGGGGCAGCAGGACGACGATGCCCCAGATCCATGGAAAAAACCGGGAAAGGGTGGCGTACCACAGGTCGACGCGCTGCTCGGTTGTCAGCAGGAGTGCGGCGGGTCGCAAAAAGAGATGGGCGAAAAACATGCCACCCACCCAAATGACGGCGGCCAACACATGGATGGTCAGCAACAGCACTGACATGGCATCAACGGTCCTTGCCGGGTTGAGGGTTGCAGATGCTTGCCAGGCTCCTTGTACATGCTGTGGGACCGGGAGGTCAATGCTGCCGGCCCGGTTGGCCCATGCGGAACAGCGCAAACCGTTCCCCGCTGTCCCCGGGTCGCGCCCCCTGCCACACCAGTTGCCCGTTGGCCGGGGCCCGGATGGGGGATTTGTTGGAACTCTGCACCAGCAACAGTGCACAGGACTCTTCTGCCATGCCATTTTCGACCCGTCGCGTCATCAATTGCCCGAAATAGTGCAACATGGCCCTTTGTGGTTCTCCCAGGCCCCGGCTGGCCACACAGTGGACCGGCGCAGGCATGGCCTGCTTGAGTTCTGCCACCATCAGACGATAGGTCTTGCCGTAATCGATGACCGGCAGCCAGAGGGTCATCGACAAGAGCCACAGC
>JAMOAX010000094.1:0-12241 GCA_039908555.1 Magnetococcus sp. DMHC-8 | reverse complement strand
CTGCGGCGCACGCTGAAAAACGCCGCAGCAAACACCGCTGCGGCTGCTTTGAAAAGCAAAATCAACGGCAACAGCAACAGCAAAACCCCAGGGCGCTGCCCTGGACCCGCCAGGGGGGTGACCCCCCTGGACCCGCAATTGTTTTTTGTTTTTATGGCCTGGCCCCCAGGTCACGCACCGGCCAGAGGGCGTTTTTGCGCTCCTGGCTGCCGTTGTACAACATGCCCCGGCTGGGCATCAAATACCAGACATGGCCCGGATTGGCCTCGTGGGGCGTACTCGACCAGTAATAACCGGTCTGCACCACCCCGGTGAACAAACCACTCTCCTGCCAGTCCAGCAGAATGTGCATGTCATCCCGGCCCAGCAACCGCCACTCCCCCGACCGGGAACCGTCGGTCAGTTGACAGGTGCCGCTGGCCAGATCCCGCACCGCCTCCCTGGCCTCCACCCACATCCGCCTGCCAAAACAGTTGGCATTCTTCAACCCCACCAGTCGCCTGAAATGGTCCGTGATGGTGCCATTGCCATTGTCCACAAACCGCGAGACCGGCTGGGCCGCCGGGGTTGACTGGTAGGCGGGCTGGAGCAAATCCTGCTCCACCGCCCCGCCCCGCACCACACCGGGCTCCTCTCCCGTACTCAACATGCGAAAATGGAGCACGGGCGTCTCCCGCTCCGCGCCGGGGGAAAACCCATCCCGGGACTCGGCAGGCACAGAAGAAGGCGGGGCAACCGGCGATGGCGCAGGCGGCACGGGCGACGGCGGGACAGGGAAGGATGCCGGCTCGGCAGGCAAGGTGGGAGGCTCCGGTGCCGGAGGCGAGGCAGAGACGGACGAAGTGGATGCCGGCACAGGCGTCACCCCGGCAGTATGGAGCGGTTCGGGCGGCACCGGCACCGCAGTATGGAGCGGTTCGGGCGGCACCGCAGTATGGAGCGGTTCGGGCGACACCGGCACTGCGGCAGCAACGGCAAGCGGGCCGGTCGTCGGGCCGGCCCCGGCAAAACGGGGCGCCGACGAGGGCATGACCGACTGGTAGGCCAGCCGGCGTTGCGGCGCCGAGGTCACCGGCGCCCGCCGGACTGCCGCCTGCTTGCCGGGTCGGGAGCGGGGCTTGGCCGCCGCCGTGCCGGCGCTCTCCTGCGTATCCTGGCGCAGGGCAAGCCGGGCCTTGGCATTGCCCTGTCCGGCCGCCTTCTGCAACCAGTACACGGCCTGTTCGTGGTCCCGGGTCACACCCTGGCCACGTTCATACATGAGACCCAAATTGGCCTGGGCTGCCGCATCCCCCTGCTCGACCGCCCGGCGATACCAGGCCACCGCCTCGGCATGATCCTGGCCAATCCCCCGACCATCCCGATACATGTTGCCCAGGTTGTTCTGCGCGGCCGCCATCCCCTGCTCGGCCGCCCGGCGATACCAGGCCACCGCGCCAGGGTGGTCCGGGGTGACGCCCAGGCCCTTGTCGTACAGGCGACCCAACCGGTACTGGGCACCCACCGATCCCTGTTCGGCGGCCTTGCGCAACCAGTATTCGGCCTTGCCGTAGTCCCGGGGCACCCCCCGCCCTTCCAGATGGCAGACCCCCAGTTCCCACTGGCTGGTCCGATCGCCCTGTTCCGCCCCGGCGGTCAACGCGGCCAGGTCGGCGGCCACGCCAACACCACAGTAACCCGCCAGGATGGCCAGCAGCAACAGGAGCGGCACAACAATACGCATGACCAATACTCACTCTTTGTCTATTTGGATTTTTGCCGTTTGCCCGCATCATTCCACATGGACTGTATGCAAAATTCGGCCTGATCGGGGGGAAACTCCTGGCTGATGGCATCAAACAAAAAAGCGGGCACGGCATCCCGTGGTCGTTTGCCCGGCGGAAAACGGCGCGGACCAATGACGCGGCTGGCCGGGTGGGTCGACAGCCAGGTTTTGCGTTCCTCCTTGCTCAAGAAGCTCACCACAATGTCGCCGATGATGGCAAATTTTTTGTTCATGGGCCCTACCTCCTGGCAACCATCATAGGTAAACATGGGCCAAACAGCCAGGAAAAAGCCGATTCAACGGGTGCGCACCCTTCCCGATCAGTCTGTTGCAGAGGCAACGGCATACCGTTCCAGGCGGTCTGCCACCTCCCGGTACAACGCCGGCAGCCAGGCTGGTCCCCCTCTTCGGGTCATCCGGATCGGTTTCCGGCGAAAATCGTGCGGTGCAATGATGACTTCCGCCGGACCATCACCCGCCATCAGAGTCAAGACGAACAGCTCTTCGATGGCCGCATCACCGACCGCGATACAGCCAGTCGAAGCGGCTCCCCCGTGGATGAAAATATCCCCTCCCGGCTCGGTACGCCCCTCCTCCTCGGCCTTCCGGAGGTCAAAGGCATTGGGATAGTCCAGTTTCAGCGACAGATGAAATGCACTGTTCGGATTGAACCAGACGATCCGGTACAGCCCCTCCGGCACCTGCCGGTCCCCCTGCTGGCGTTTCGGGCCGGCCTGGCCGCTCATGGCCAGCACCGGATACTGTTTGAGAAAACGGGGGCCAGACCCGGTATGGGCCCACACTTCCAACCGTTTTTCCTGTTTGAAAACCAGCATGGAGACGCCGTCCCGCAACGGATAGTCCAGGCCAGCCCCGCCGAGCAGGGTGCGCACCCGCTCTTCCACCGCCGGGTGAAAACGGAGCACCGGCCCGGCAGGACCGGTCTCCCCGCCGGGTGATGGCTCCTCTTCCGCCCATGCGCCCCGCTGACCGGTGCACAGCCCCAGCAACACGACAGCAACCCACAGGATCATTCGACCCGCTTGTGTACGCAACACCTGTCTCTCCTGCAGTGGGATGGCCGACTGCCGGCCCGGCCGGCTGGTGGCAGACAGGCAGGCAAGGATGGTGCCATCCACAGGCCGGGATGACCGCATCGGGGGAGCACCCTGGCAAAAATAGTGTTTGCAATGCGTTTTGCATGCTCTAGAATATACCGCATGCGGTATTGATTCGGGAATTTGCGTGAATCTTTCCTGTCGTCCGCCCGGACATGTCAAACAGTACATGTCAGCCAACGGCAAAGCATTGACACGGTTGCTCCCGTTCCTGCCGCCTATTGTTTGCACATCATGCCATGGTGACGCCGCACGATGGCAAGGTGAAAGGTCCGACTCGGGAGAAGGAACAATGAAGCATATCATACTGTTTTTCGCCATGTTTTTATTGATTACCCTGCATGGGAACGGGCAGGCTGCGGAGTCTGACGCCAAGAAAGAATGGCGATCCAACTTCATGTACGGCACCGATGATGCAGCCTCCCCGGATTACAAGCGGCTGATGCTCTGGGTCGACAAGGTGACCGGGCAGTTGAAAGCCCTGATCAAGGAGGTGATCGGCGTCGACACGTACAACGGGATCGGGAATACACTGAACCGGTTCGTGGAAGCGGTAAAAAGATTTTTTACCCAATCGTGGGACAAACGGATGGAGTGGAAGCTCTGACGATTGACAGGTCCGGTGCGGCCCCGCCACGGTTCCCGGGCAACTGTCGATGGTTTGGCAACCTGACAAGGCATCATGAAACGGTTTGTGCAATGGATCATCGTTCTCCTGCTGATGGCAGCCTCCTGGGAGGGGCATGCCCGGGACGATGTGGGGGTGACGCACGGCACCTTGCGACGGCCTCCTGCCAGAACCCGGAGCGCCCCGACCCGCAAACTGGTTGACCAGGAGGATGCGGACGTCCGCACCCTGTTCGGCCTGCTGTACAGCGCGGACAAGATCATCCCGCAGGATTCCCGGGAGGCGATGCAGTTGAATCTGCAATCCGCCGAACGGGGTGACATCAAATCGCAAAACACCCTGGCCCTGATCTACCGGGAGGGATTGGGGGTTGCGCAGGATTACGGCGAGGCGGCCAGGTGGTATCGCAAGGCCGCCGACCAGGGAAACAGCAAGGCCCAGGTCAATCTGGCCTGGTTGTATCACGAAGGTCAGGGAGTGGCGCAGGACTACGAGGAGGCACTCCGGTGGTGTCGCAAGGCCGCCGACCAGGGGGATGTCACGGCCCAGTTCACGCTGGGTTTGTGGTACAGGAATGGTGATGGCGTCTCCCGCAACCATCAGGAGGCCGTGCGATGGTATCGCTTGGCCGCCGACCAGGGGGTTGAGGCGGTGCACACCATACTGTGCACTCTTTACCATGAAGACCCGGCGCTGTCACAGGGGGAGAAGGAGACGTTCAAGTGGTGTCACAAGGCCGCCGAGCAGGGCAATGCCACAGCCCAGTACCGCCTGGGCACCCTGTACAGCAGCGGCACGGGGGGGGTATCGCCAAACCCGCAGGAGGCGCGCAAATGGTTGCAGAAGGCCGCCGACCAGGGACAGTACGAGGCCCAGTTTCAGCTTGGCCTGGCCTATCAGGAGGGAACAGGAGGGGTTACCCGGGATCACCAGGAGGCGGTCCAGTGGTATCGCAAGGCGGCCTATCAGGGTCATGCCCACGCCCAGGCCCGTCTGGGCACGATGTATCTCACCGACGACATCATCCCCCGCAATCGCAAGGAGGCCACCCGCTGGCTGCAAAAAGCCGCCGCCCAGGGCCATGCCGCCGCCCAAATCCAGCTCAAGGTGTTGCAGGGGTCGGTCATACCATGAGGGCGCTGCCCTGGACCCACAACTCCACATTGGCCAGCTCGCCTGCGGCGCATGCTGAGGACGCCGCAGCAAACATTGGACGGGCACATCTCCACAATCGCCAGATTGCCTGCGGCGCATGCTGAGGACGCCGCAGCAAAAAGCGGCTGCGGCTTTTTTGAAAGTCAACGGCAACAGCAACGGCAAAGTCCCAGGGCGCTGCCCTGGACCCGCCAGGGGGGTGACCCCCCTGGACCCGCAGCAACTTTTCAAAACCTGTCAAATCAGCCTGGTTGAGCCACTATCTTGCTTTGAGAGACCAGAGAGAAGACCGGCTGGCCATGACCGGTTGGCCAGTGTCGCACAAAGCCTTGCCAAGCAAGGCAATGAAGGCAGAATATTCAAAATGTTTTCGACAATAGAGTCGCAGGAATAAACATATTATGCGCAAAGAATACACAAAAAAGCATTGACGCGGTATCCTGTTTTGTGTATCATACACACAACTGAAACAACGAGAGCAAACGCAGTGACAAATAGCCTGAGCAGCCGGGAGATAATCGAAGCCTTGAAAAAAGCGGGTTGGTTCCTGCATTCAACGCAAGGCGACCACCACCATTTCAAGCATCCGACCCTGCCCGGCAAAGTCACTGTTGCTCATCCGCAAAAAGACGTCACCATTACGGTGATCAAGAGCATTGAAAAGCAATCAGGAATGAAAATCAGGTAAAGGAAAAACAATGGAAACAAGACATTATGTTGCTGTTATGTATCGTGGTACAGAAGGATACGGGGTCGTTTTCCCAGATCTCCCTGGGTGTACCAGTTATGGTAAAACACTCCAGCATGCGGTTCTACAAGCGGAAGAGGCATTGGCGGGCCATATCGGCCTGATGGTTGAGGATAGAGACCAGTTGCCGGAACCGACATCGTTGGATCGCATTGGCGATGTAATGGATCACTCGGAACCGGATGCAGGAAGATACCCTATCCGCGTTGAAATCCCTGCAAAGTGGGTCAGGATCAACATGTCGATGGCTGAGACCCTGATAGCAAGGGTTGACCGGGAGGCAAAACACCTCGGCATGAGTCGGTCCGGGTTCCTGGCAGAAGCGGCCCGCCGGATGTTGGGAGCACAAACGATTTGACTGACAAAGAAAAACGCATCCTTGGCCGAAGCCGCACGGGATTTTAACACCCTGCGGTGAAAAGTTTCATCCCCTGGTTGCAGCAAGGGCTGAATTCCGGCTATTGTCCAGCCGTCGAGAGCAGCACATGCAGGGCATCAACCCGCCAGGGCAACCCCTCCTGCGGCCAGGCGCGACAACCCGACTTTGGCTGTCTGGCTGGACCCAGACGGCAAGCAAACGGGGAAGGGTGTTCCCCTCCTCCCCGTTACGGGACACCTCAAAACCCCACCAGCCCATCCATCAAGCCTGAAATCAAACTGCCATCCTCTGCAATAGCCGACTCCACCGCCCAGGCTGATGACCGTTTCCCGGCAGAGTGCACCTCCCCCAGTTTTTGCCCGTGTTTGTTCGCCAGGGTCCATAGCATTTCAAGTGCAAGGTTGGTCTTGCCGCTGGCATTGGCTCCATACAGGACGGCACTGCGCAACAGGGTGGGCACGGACAAAAAAAGTGCCCGTCGCCGGGCACTTTTTTACTGCCATCTGCCGATTGCGTCAGCCTGCATACGAGCATTGACTGGCGGCGGTCCGGGTGTCCATGTTGCGGCCCCGGTTGGTGTGATCGTCGATCTCTGCCGCGCTGCCGATCATGCGACCAAACAGGAAGGTCGTGAAGGCCGCCCGTTCCAGGGCATCGGCGGAAATCTCGCCAGCCGAATAAGGCTTCCAGAGCATTTTCAGGAGAATCACCGCAATCACCGCATCCACGTTCACACAGTAGACATTGGTGCTCACCCCGGTCTTGAACAGGGCATGGACCAGCTGATGGTAGAAGTCCTGGAAAATGTTGTAGGAACCCCGTTGCTTGAACAGCTCGTCCACAAACACCTCCCGGGGATCAAAGTTGACATCCTTGCCCTTGAAGATGGGATGGTTGACACAGGGAATTTTGAGGTATTCCAGCTCGCCCGCCGCCTTGGCCTTGCTCTTGTAGCCCTTGTATTCCTTGGCGTACTGGAGGGCCATCGCCGCCAGATCCAGGCCATGGTCCGGATTGCCCGGGTCCTTCAGGCCGCTGCTCTGGAAACGCTCCATGAGGAAGGCAATGGCCTCAAAGCCGTTGCCGCCATGGGCAAAACCGGTGTGGGTGAGAAAGCCCATATAGCCTTTGTTCACCTGCACCCGACCCGGCGCTTCCGGTCCGTCTGCCGACACTGCCCCCTTGGCGCCCTGCGCGGAAATGGTACCGGGACCGTTGGTGATCAACAGACCCATCAACACCGAGAAGGAAAAAAGCTCCTCCTCCGTAGGCTTCCGGCCCAGCAGGGCCGCAAAGGCCGTATCGGTGAAGCTCCAACCGTTCATCAGCTCGGTATTGTCCACACCGCGGAAACTCTTCTTGTCCTGGCCGTCACTGGGCACCGCCGCACCCACCAGGGTGCTGAAAATACGGAAATGCCAAGGCAAAACCAGCAGGGTGTTGACCGACAGACGGCGACGCATGAAGGCCTCCCAGGCCAGATGGGTGGTGATGGCCGCCAATACCACGTTGTCCCGCACATTGCTCTGCTGACGATCTGCCAGGGCCTTCAAAAATTCCACGAAAACCGACTTCACACCCCGCTGTTCCAAAGCGGCCAGCATGGCACGGCCCCGCTTGCCACCCTTTTCGGAGAGAAAGATATCCTGCAACCGGTCGCTGGCCTTGACCTCCCTGACCTGGGCGGAAAAATCGAAACCCGCCTCGGCAGGGTCCAGCAGACCGGCCAAACCGAACAGATCGATGAAGGCCTGCACCGCATCCCGGGCGGACTCCACCTCTTTGGGACCGATCAGACCCACGGCGGAACCCAGCACCACGTTGGGGCTGCTGCCCGCCTCCCGGGCGCCATCCGCCGCCGCCAGCAACACCGTGCCACTCTGGTTGACAAAGGCGTTCAATGCCACGTTGGCCATGGCCACACTGTTGGCATCTGCATATTCGCGAACAATGGACTGGACCAGGTTTTCCTCCAGGGTCCGGGTGGAGGCATCCAGCACGCTGACCCCATGCAGCTGGGAAACCTGGGTCTTCGCATCCATGCGGGAGGCACCGGAACAATCCTTCATCGCCTGCCGCGGGAAGGTGGTTCCCACCTGTTTGGCCAGATCGGCAATCTGCTGGTTGTAGGGCTCCATGGCCTCCACCAGCGGCGCCGCCAGATCGGCCGGCAAGGCCAGGCCCTGCCCGTTGTGGAACCAGCACTTGGGCGCCAGGTTGCCCCGGGGGGCGAAATCCGGCTTGAGCCCGTTCATCATCATGACCGCCGTCAGGGCCAGGGGAATGTGGGAAATGTTGGTCACCACCGCCCCCTTGGCGGAACAGGTCGGCGATTCCGGTGTAAAACAGCCGGTCACACCAAACTTTTCCTGGAACCACCGCTCTTTGGCTGCCGCATCGTCCCCCGAGCCGGCAATGGCGCCCGCATGGCCGCAGGCCCGGGTCAGCTTGGCCTTCCAGCGTCCCACCACACAGGCCACCACCGGCTTTTTGAACTCCAGATTCCGCTCATAGTAACCACCCGGCTCGATATACATGACCGCCGCCTTGGTGCGGGGATCGTTGTGCATGGCATGGGTGAATTCCGGGGCGGCAAAGTGGATGTAGACATCCTTGCCAGACGACAGGGAGACGGTCGTGCCCCAGCCGGCGGTCAACAGATAGGTGGCGATGGTGGTGGTAAAGTTGCCGGAGTTGGAAAAAATACCAATGGAGCCGGGCACCAGCGACTCTTCCGGGGCGCTGCCCCCCAGGGCGCCGCCCAGCCGCACATGGTTGTGGGCATCCGCCAGACCCAGACAGTTGGCACCAAAAACATCCACCCCGCGCCACTGGCAATACTGGCGGATAATGCGCGCATGCTTGACCTTGACCTTCTCGGTGAGAATGATCACCTTGCGCAGGTCGTGATTGACCCGCACCGCCTCGATGACCGCATCCTTCACCCCGGATGGCGGGACATAGACCACCGCCACGTTAAATTTGTGGCCCGCCCGCATGGCCTCCAGGACATTGTTGTAGACCGGAATGTCCCCGGCGGCCGTCTTCATGACCGAACCGCTGCGGCCCGGCATGGTCCCGCAGACAATGTTGCCACCCGAATAAACATGGCTGACCGGCGTCACCGTCGAGCTTTCGCCACCCATGATGTTGAGCACACAGACCCGATCCTCTTTGGTGGCCATCTGGGCCAGAGAACGGATTCCCACATAATAGGGAAATTCGTCCTCGCCGCGGGCGTGCATGAAATTGTACCCTTCGTTCAGTCCCAAGTCGACTTGTCTGACCATAGCATACCTCGATCTCTCTCTCTTTATCTTTAGGAAAATCGCACCGTCGGTCCGGATGACCCGACACGACGCGACGCGACCCGTGTTTGACCAGGCAAAAAACATGTGCGGGGTCCAGGGGGGATCATCCCCCCTGGCGGGTCCAGGGCAGCGCCCTGGGACTTTGCCGTTGCCGCAGCCGCTGTTTGCTGCGGCCTTTTCAGCATGCGCCGCAGGTGAGCTGGCGACATCGGAGCGGCCCGACCCGTCAAATCAGCCTACCCCACTAGCGCACGCCCAGTTTCTGGGCGATTGCCTGGCGTCCGCCATCGATCATCCACTGATCGGCGGCCATGGCGTGGTTGATCACCTCGCTCATGGCAGAGTCGAAGCCGAACATGGCATACGGCAAACCCAGCGCATCCAGCACATCCCGCAGATATCCCAGACCACGCACCAGATTGGGGCCACCACGCCCGACCACCACGTACAGAGGGGTCGGACCGTGCTCAGAAAAATATTCACGCAAGGCATCGCCCATGGCGCGAAAGGTTTCGTAAATGTCCGTGTTGTTGGCCTTGCCACCGATGATGAACAGCACATTGGTCTGGGGCAGCCAGTACTTGTAGGTGATCCGGCTGATCTCCTTCATCTTGGCATACGGAGGGTTGCCGCCAAAGTCCGAGGAGATGGTCGCCTTGTCCCCCAGCAACTCGGTCACCAGGGCGTTGGCACCACCACCAAAGGTCATGGCCGTCACCGTACCGGCCGGATTGATGACGAACACATCCGATTGCCCCTGATAGGTGCGCAACTGGTTGACGGCCAGTTCGTATTCGGACAGATCGGTGTTGTCCAGGTCGTCCGGCAGAAAAAGACGCCGTGAGTTGCGGTCATCCCCATCAAAGGAGCACTTGAAGTCGCAGGCCACCGGCGTCAACCGGTTGCTGGCGTCCCGGGTGATGCGAATGGGATTCAGCTCCAGAACGGTCATGCCGTAGTTGTGGAACAGATCCCACAGCTTGGTCAAATTTTGCACCAGCGGGCTGATGATTTCATTGGGGGCGCCCAGCTTGTTCAGGGCATTGGAAATGACGAAACCTTTCAAACCGGTCAACGGATCAAACGGCACCGAAACAATCTTGTCCGCCGGCAGCTCCTCGATATCCACACCACCGTGATGGGTGATGGTCAGGGTGGGAGCGCGGTAGATGGTGCTGTCCGTGATGGAGACATACACCTCATAGTCCGCCTTGACAAAACTTTCGTAGGTCACGCCCTCGGATTTGGCGACCGCATTGCCGTGGCGATGTTCGACAAAATAGAGGCGCTCCTTTTCCTTGAGCGCGGTGCGCACATCGGTGGCCTTGCCCACCAGTCCGGCTTTGCCTTTCTTGCCGATTCCCCCCTTAAAAACAGGTTTCACCAATACGCCGCCGTATTTGTCGATCAGGGCCTGGATCTCCTCGGGCTGGGCCTCGGCTCCCAGCACTTCCGCTGTGGGAAAATCGACATACTTGAGCAGTTTGGCTCCCCATTTCATGCCGGTAATCTGCATTGGTGTGGTTCCTCACTCTTTTCTGGTTCACAATAGAAAGTAGGATTGCCCGGCTGCACTGTCCGGACAGGCCCGGTAAAAAAACGGGCAAGCCCGTTCATGTGAACCCGGCTCACCCGTTCCAAGAAAAACCCGCTGAAATGGCGGGAGCGACGGGGCTCGAACCCGCGACCTCCGGCTTGACAGGCCGGCGTTCTAACCGACTGAACTACACCCCCGCATGCTTGAACATCCAGAATCACGTGCCCGGTGCGAGGGAGCTGGCCCTGCCTCGTGGCGTCATCGCTCTGTGCGAACTTGCTGCGTCCGAACATTACTACCCGAATCCCGACCGGCTGTCAACGGTCCTCGGCAAGGCGCCATCAGATCGGCAGCAACCACCCGGACAATGACAACCGCCATGCCGGGCGGCATGGTGGGCGGGACAGGGTTCGAACCTGCGACCCTCGGCTTGTAAGGCCAATGCTCTCCCGGCTGAGCTACCCGCCCACACGGCCTCCCTGACCACTCCAGTGGCAGGGCGGCCCTTCCGTGACCCGAACCGTTCCCGGGCCATGGAAATTTCCGGCAATCCTTCTATTTGCCAGCCTTCTTGCCGATTTTTTCCGTTTTGGCGACCGGCTTGTCGGTCTTGGCGGCTGGCTTGTCGGTCTTGGTCTTGGCTTTGGACGGGGCGGCCGGTTTCTGCAGCGCCACCGCATCCCGCAAGCCCTTGCCAGGCTTGAACTTGGGCAGGCGTGCGGCAGGAATCTGAATCTCTGCGCCCGTGCGCGGATTGCGACCGGTCCGTGCCGCCCGCTCCCCGGTCAAAAACACGCCGAAGCCCACGAGACTGACTTGTCCTCCCTCCTTCAGGGTGTCCTGAATCGCACTAACCACTGCGTCAATGGCGTCCGCAGACTGAACTTTGGTCAAGCCGGTCCTGGTGGCAATGGCATCCACCAACTCTGATTTGTTCAATGGCCTTCCTCCCCTTCCCCTAGATATTGAGCGTGGCTTCGACAAGCGGCGATAGCATGCTTCCAGTTGCCTCGTCTATCTTTTATACGGGGGGATTCTCCCCTGTCAAGCCGCAACGTTACGCCGTTCAAGCTTTTTTTAACCATGCCGGCCATGCGGGCCGGGGCTGCCCGGGCTGCATGACTTTTTTTTGTAAAAACTGCTTGAAGAAGTCCGCCGGACCCACTAGAATCGAAAGTCAGCAGGTTCTTAATTTCTCTTCCAAAAGGGGTGAATGTCAAGATGGCCACGAACAGCAAACCGGCCCCGTCCGGTGGCAAACCGGCTGGTGGCAAACCGACCACCGGCAAACCGTCTCCCGCCACCAGCAAGTCCAGTCCTCTCCCCAAAACCTCCGGCGCGCCTCCCAAACCAGCGGTCTCCAGACCGCAAAAAAGAGGATAAATCCGGGAAGACCTCGGCGCAGGCCGGCTGGCCTGCGGTGCGTGTCGGCTGGCCCGCGGTGCGTGTCGGCTGGCCTGCGGTGCGTGTCGGCTGGCCTGCGGTGCGTGTCGGCTGGCCCGCGACAGACGCCGGCTTGCCTGCGGCGCATGCTGAGAACGCCGCAGCAAAAAGCGGCTGCGGCTTTTCTTGAAAATCAACAGCAACGGCAACGGCAACG
>JAMOAX010000262.1:0-2402 GCA_039908555.1 Magnetococcus sp. DMHC-8 | reverse complement strand
TCCGGGTCCAGGACCACCACCAGCGCCGGGGCCGTGGCGATCAGGGAGGCGGAAAATTCCCGCTCTTCCAGGAGATTTTGTTCGGCGGCCCGCCGTTCGATCAGGTTGGCCAGGGTGTAGGTGATGGTGGTCAGGAAGGCTTCCTCTTCCAGATTGCGCACATAGCCATCCGGCACATACAGGTTGAGCACCCCCATCAACCGGTCGCGAAAGAGGATGGGCACGCAATAATGGCCATGGGGTCGCATGTCGGGAAAGCGGACATCGTGGTCGGTGTCGATGTGGGCGGCAAACACGGTGGCGCGCTGCTGGGCAGCGCGACCACACAGGCAATAGCCCATGGGCACCTGGGCGCAGAGGGTCAGCAGGGCGGGGGAGAGTCCCCGCTGGGCGGCCATGACCAACTGTTCACTGCAACCCATCTGGCAGCAGCTGGTTCACGAACAAATCCCCAACCAGCACGAAAACCATTGGCAGGCCAAAAATGGCGAACAGTTTCTCATTGCCTGGTCCAACAATGTCATCCGGCACAGCGACGGTTCCCTGCGCAGCATCATCGCCACCGGCATGGATGTGACCGAACAACGGCGCAACGAACAGCGCCTGCAGCATGTGGCTGGTCATGATGCCCTGACCGGACTGCCCAATCGCGCCCTCTTCCAGGTGCGCCTGGGAGAACATCTCTCCCTGGCCTCCCGCACCGGGGATGAGGTGGTCCTGCTGTTTCTGGATCTGGACCGGTTCAAACAGGTCAACGATACCATGGGACACCAGGCGGGGGATGAGTTGCTCCGGGAGGCCACCCGTCGCATCCTCTCCTGTGTGCGCCAGTATGATCTGGTGGCCCGCCTGGGCGGGGACGAATTTACCATCATTCTTCCCCAATTGTCCCATCTGCACACGGTGGAGTTGATCGCCCGTCGCATCCTGGAGGAGTTGGCCCGCCCCTTCTCCCTGGAACAGGGCGTGGCCCACATTTCCGGCAGCATCGGCATCACCCTGTTCCCGAGGGATGGCCGGGAGATGGAGACCCTGCTCAAGCAGGCCGACGCGGCCATGTATTGCGCCAAAAGTGCCGGGCGCAACACCTTCCGCTTTTTCACGGAAGAGATGCAGGTCGCCGCCATGCACCATCTGCACCAGGAGGAGGCACTGCGGGCGGCACTGCATAATCAGGAGTTCGTGTTGCACTATCAACCCCGATTGGACCTCGCCTCCCGGCAAATCATCGGTGTGGAGGCCCTGCTGCGCTGGCAGCGGGCGGATGGGGCGTTGCTGGAACTGGTTCCCCCCAATGCATTTCTGGACCTGGCCGAAGAGACCGGACTGATCGTGCCCCTGGGGGCCTGGGTGCTGCAAACCGCCTGTCGGCAGGCCAAAAGCTGGCAGGACCAGGGTTTGCCGCCGTTACAGATGGCCGTCAACCTCGCTCCCGACCAGTTCCGTCAACCCGACACCCTGATCGAGATGGTGACGCAGGTTTTGCAGGAGACCCGGCTGGACCCGGCCTGTCTGGAACTGGAAATCACCGAAAAGATGATCATGGCAGACGAGGCCGGGGCCGTGCAGACCATGAACCGGTTGCGTTCCCTGCACGTCAAGTGGTCCATAGACAATTTTGGCACCGGTCACTCCTCGCTGGGCTCCCTGACCAGCCTGCCTGTCCAGGCTGTCAAGATTGACGAGCGTTTCATTCAGGGGGTGACTGTGCCGGGGTCCGAGGCCGCCGTCACCGTGCGGGCCATGCTCGCCCTGGCCAACCGGCTGCAGCTCCGGGTGGTCGCCGAGGGGGTGGAGACTGCGGCACAGTGGCAGTTTCTGCAGGAGCAGGGCTGTGACGCGCTGCAGGGGTTTTGTTGCAGCCACCCCCTGCCCGCTGACCGGTTTGCCGAATGGGTGCAGCAGCACGGAACTGGCATCGCGACCTGGCCAGCTCAACCGGGGACGAGCAATCGCGATTGACTGACAGGTTTTACAAAAACTGTTGCGGGTCCAGGGGGGTCACCCCCCTGGACCCGCAATAACGACGTATCCCAAAATGGATGCGATTTAAAGTCCAGCCAAAAATTTCACCGTGACAAATCTGATAATGAGTAGTAGATTGCGAATCACTCTCAACATTGATCAGGTGTCCCGATGAACGCATTTCGCAACAAATCCACATGTACCCTGCTGGATCTCACCCCCGGCCAGCGGGCGGAAGTCATCAAGATCGAGACCCAGGATGGGGTCTTCAAACGTCGCTTGACCACCCTGGGGTTGGTTCCTGGTGTTGCCGTCGACCTTGACCGATCAGCACCGCTTGGTGATCCGCGCATCTACAGTCTGATGGGTTCCAGTCTGGGGCTGCGCAACTGCGAGGCGTGCTGTGTTCAGGTAAGCATCAAATAATCTCCAATTAC
>JAMOAX010000093.1:0-12488 GCA_039908555.1 Magnetococcus sp. DMHC-8 | reverse complement strand
TGATCATCGTTTCGTCCAACAGGGTGTCAAAACCCGCCAGCCTGCCTGCGGCGCATGCTGAGGGCGCCGAAGCAAAAACCGGCTTCGGCTTTCTTGAAAAGCAACAGCAAAATCCCAGGGCTCTGCCCTGGACCCGCCAGGGGGGTGACCCCCCTGGACCCGCAAACCCGGCAGGGCTCCCTGATGTTGAGCGTGGACGAAACGATGATCAAGGCCTCAAATCAGGTTGGTTGACCCAGCAGTCAACGCACCCACTGCCGCAGGCTCAGCAGATAGCTGACGGCTGCGCCGCCCAGCGGGGGAAAGTACCACCAGGCGGAAAAACCGCCCAGGGCGAACACCGCGCCCCCCAGGAACAGGGTGCCGCCGATGATGGCCATGGTCTGGCCGCGCAGACCCCGGGCGACGGTCAATTCCAGGTTTTCCAGGGCACTGGGGTGGATGCGCAGTTGAAAATGGTCCTGGCTCAACCGTTCCATGCCGTCCACGAACACTTCCGGCATCAACAGCGCGGCATTGTACAGTTTGCCGGCCTGTTCCCGGGACTCGTGCAGGCGACCCTTGGGACCCAGATGATCTGCCATCCAGTCGCGGATCAACGGGCCCGACAGTTCCCACATGTTGAGGTCCGGATTGATCTCCCGTCCCACCCCTTCCAGGACCAGCATGGTTTTTTGCAGCAGCAGCAGATGGGGTTGCACGGCCATGTCAAACTGTTCGGTCACCTTGAAGAGCTGGGCCAGCAGATTGCCGATGGAAATATCCTTGAGGGGTTGGCCGAAGATGGGTTCGGCCAGCATCTGGCAGGCCTCCTCGAAGGCATCCAGGTCGGTATCGTACGGCACGTAACCGGCACTGACATGCATCTGGGCCACCAGACGGTAATCCCGCTGCAAAAATCCCTGGAGTATCCGCGCCAGCAAAACCCGATCCTGCCTGGTCACCCGCCCGATAATGCCGAAATCGAGAATGGCGATGGTGCCGTCGGCCAGGACGAAAATGTTGCCGGGATGCTGGTCGGCGTGAAAGTAGCCGTCGCGGAACACCTGTTTGAAAAAGCTGGTGACAATGTTCCGGGAAATCTGGACCGGGTCCAGGTGGGCGTTTTGCGCATGCCGGGTCAATTCATCGATGGGCACGCCGTCGACCCATTCCAGGGTCAGCACCCGCCGGGTGGAGAGGGGCCAGATGACCGCCGGCACTCTCATCTCCTTGTCGTTTTTAAAATTTTCCCGAAATTTTTGGGCGCGGGAGGCTTCGATCTGAAAATTGATCTCGTTGCGAATGGAGCCGGCAAACTCTGCCACCACCTGCTTGACCCGCAACCGTTTCCAATCCGGCAGGTAGGTGTCCACCAATTCGGCCAGGGTGGTCAGCATGCGAATATCCAGTTCCACCAGGGCGATGACATTGGGGCGCATCACCTTGACCGCCACGTCCCGTCCGGCCAGGGTGGTGGCCCGGTGCACCTGGGCCATGGAGGCCGAGGCCACCGGCACGGGGTCGAAGGTCCGGAAAAATTGTGTCACCGGGCCGCCCAGATCTTTCTGGATGATCTCGGCCGCCTGGGCAAAGGGGAAGGGTGGCACCTCGTCCTGGAGCTTTTTCATCTCCACGCTGAACTCTTCCGGCAGGATTTCGGTGCGGGTGGAGAGGGCCTGGCCAAACTTGATAAAGGTGGGGCCCAGTTCTTCCATGGCCTCGCGCAGTCGCACCTGGGGCGACTCGCGGCGCACCCGACGGACCGACGGAAAGATGCCCAGGGCCACGGTCAGCAGCCGGAACGGCAGGGAAAGGGTGGACAAGGGCTCCACGTCATAGTGGGCCAGAATCCTGGCGATGTTCAGCAGGCGCCGGAAGGAGCGATAGTGTCCCAGCATGGAGGGGCTATGCTTCGGTATGGGATGCGGTGGTTTCCGTCACCGGTGGCCCGGCCTGGCCCGCGGCTGTCGCGTTGGCCAGGGCGCGTTTGCGCGCCACCCGGGCAATGGCCCGTTCCAGTCGTTCGGTCCGACCGGTCAACTCCTCCACTCCGGTTCGGAACTGCTCCCATTGGGCCTGGCGCGGGATGCCGCGTTCTTTCAGCCAGCCGTCCAGCCGGGCCTCGGCTTTGTCCCAGCCCTGTTCCGTGGCACGCTGCACCTGTTCTGCCGTGCGAATGGCCGCCCCGGCCAGCAGGGAACCCATCCAGGGGGTCAACTCCTTTTCCCAGTCAATGTCCACATTGTCCAGAATGTTCTTGAAATGCAGGCCGGTATCGGTCTCGCCGGACAGCTTCAACTCCCGGGCGAAAAAGAGCGAGTCGGGATCACGGGTGCTGAACAGCAGGGCCAGGAAGGCCCGGCTGTTGCCCGCCATGGTGACATGGGCGACGGTGTCGGAATAGGTGTGAATGCGCACTTCTCCCCCTTCGTCCACCACCATGAAAAAAGATTGTTCCAGATCCGCCACGTCAAATTGAAAAATTTTGCCCGACAGCTCGGCCAACCGCTGTTGCAGTTCGGGATAGCGCTTGAAAAACAGGTTGAGCGTGATGCCCAGGGTGACGGCTGTCAGGGGCTGGGGCAACCATTTGAGGGGGGAGGAAAACCAGGATGTCATGACTCAAACCTTTCTGCCAATGTGCACAGCGGCGATGCCGGCACTGAGATTGTGATAATGGACCCCGAACAGGCCGCACTCTTCCAGCAGTCTGGCCACATGCGCCTGATCGGGAAAACGGCGGATGGACTCCGCCAGATACTGGTAGGCCTGTCGGTCTTTGGCCACCCAGTGGCCCAGTTCCGGCAGGACCTTGAAGGAATAGGCTTCGTAGAGGGGTTCCAGCAGGGGAATGGCCAGGTGGGAAAATTCCAGGCAGAGCAACTGACCGCCGGGCCGCAGTACCCGCACCATCTCCCGGAAGGCGGCATCCATCTGGGTCACATTGCGAATGCCGAAGCCGATGGTCACGGCGTGAAAGGTGTGGTCCGGGAAGGGCAACTCTTCCGCATTGCCCTGGGCCCAGTACAACCCCTGCACCCGCCCTTCATCCACCAGCCGGTGTCGTCCCCGTTCCAGCATGTTGGCATTGATGTCGTAGATGGTGATCATGCCGCGCCCTGCCAGGCGGGCGTGCATCAGGCGCGCCAGGTCGCCGGTGCCGCCGGCCACATCCAGGATGCACTGGCCGGGGCGAACCCGCAGCCGGCGAATGGCAAACTGTTTCCACAGGCGATGCACCCCCAGGGACATCAGGTCGTTCATCAGGTCATAGTTGCCGGCCACCGAATCGAACACCTGTCTGACTTTGGCCACTTTTTCGGTAAAGGGCACCTCGCTGAAGCCGAAATGGGTCGTGGTGGGGTGGGTCATGCCGATACTCCTGAAAGGTGCACAATCATCCAGTCCCGGCAATTCTAGCGCCAGAACCGCCCGGTGGGAAGCGTTCATCGCAGGGTTTGTCGGCAGGGTGGCGGTTTGCTCGCAATTTTGAAAAAAATGGGGTATGCTTTGTCACCCTGCCATGTGCCAACCGGGATGAAAAGGTCGCCATGCGTCTGACGTCGATCCAGATAGAAGTCTTCAAGCAACTGGCCGCCGAGGTGTTCGGTCCCCAGGCCCAGGTGTGGTTGTTCGGTTCCCGCACCGACGATCAGCGGCGTGGCGGGGATATCGATCTGTACATCACCGGCTTTTCCCAGACCAGGCCGGCGCTGCCGGCTGCCGTCGATCGCTTTGTGGTCAAGGCGCAACAGCAACTGGGGGAACAGCGTATCGACGTGGTGACGGCCCCCGTACCCGGCGAACCCCCGCTCCTGATCCACCGGGTGGCGGCAGAAACGGGCATCCGGTTATGAACCAACAGGAGATCCTGGCCGCCCGGCTGCAGTCGGCCCTGCATGAGTGTGCCCAACATCACAAGCGGTTGCAATCCGCCTGGGCAGATGCCCACCATATTTCCGCCCTGCAGGGCGACTCCCCGGAGGCGTTGACCGAGGCCGAGATCCGCACCCTGGATCAACTGGTGTTCCGCTTTGGCCGGTTACAGGATGCCATGGGGACGCGCCTGCTGCCCGCCTTGTTGCAGCAGGTACTGGACTGGCAGGAGCAGGACACCTTCCTGGACGCACTCAACCGGGCGGAAAAACGGGATATGATCCCCTCGGCAAACCAGTGGGTGGCACTGCGGCGCCTGCGCAACCAGTCAACCCACGAATATCCGGACAAGCCCGAGTGGATCATGGCCAGTCTCCGCCATTTTGTAGCCAACACCCCCCTGCTGACGACCATTTATCTGCATCTGCTGGCCTGGGCACAACAGCATGTGCCCGAGCTGTGAGGTCCAGGCCGGTAGGGACATGCCAATCGATCAAGGAGGTCAGGCCGTGATGACATCTGAACGCATCTGCAACGAAGCCAAGCGTTTGCCTGCAGAATTGGCCAGCGTGGCCCTTGACTTTATCCTTTCTCTCGAACGGCAACATGTCCTGCAGCAACAGGCAAAACAGGCCGGGTCAGAACCGGTGGATCTGCCATCCCTGGACACCAGGGGCTGGCATTTCGACAGGGAGGAGGCCAATTGCGCGACCCTCTACACCGAAGACATGCAACATGGTCAGGTCATTGATGGAGGATTAACGATTCTCAATCCTTTCAAGGTGTGAGTCGCCATGCCCATCGGTCCCCAATCGTTTGTTGACTTGAGAGCGTTTGCCGCCTGGCTGGCGGCCCGGGGCCAGTTGGTCCGGGTGCAAGTCGAGGTGGACCCTGCCCTGGAAATCACCGAAATCTGCCGTCGTCTGCTGGCGACCTCGGGGCCGGCAGTGTTGTTCGAGCGGGTCAAGGGGAGCCGTCTGCCGGTGTTGGCCAACCTGTTTGGCAGCCAGGAGCGGGTGGGGATGGCCATCGGTCGCACCCTGCCGGAACTGGCAGAGTTGGGCCGGTTGCTGGCCCAGCTCAAGCAACCGGAGCCCCCCAGAGAGCTGATGGACGCCGGCCGGTTGCTGGCCCGACTGGGGCGGGTGCGGCACATGCCGACCCGCACTGTTCATAACCCGCCCTGTCAGGCCCAGGTCTGGCGGGGGGAGGAGGTGGATCTGCGTCGCCTGCCCATCCAGACCTGTTGGCCGGGGGATGCCGCCCCACTGGTGACCTGGCCTTTGGTCATCACCCGGGGACCGGAGGGGGGACCGGTCAATATCGGCATCTATCGCCTGCAATTGCTGGGTCGCAACCGACTGATCATGCGCTGGCTCAGCCATCGGGGGGGGGCCCAGCACGCCCGGGCCTACGGCACCCGTCTGCCGGTGGCGGTGGCCATCGGTTGCGATCCCGGCACCCTGCTGGCTGCCGTGGCGCCCGTGCCGGAAACTCTCTCCGAGTATGCCTTCGCCGGCCTGCTCCGGGCGCAGCGGGTGGATGTCGCGACCGCCCTGACCGTGCCCCTGCCGGTCCCTGCCCATGCCGAAATCATCCTGGAGGGGGTGGTGGACCTCCGGGAGCAGGCGGACGAGGGACCTTTCGGCGACCATACCGGTTATTACAACGAGGTGGAACCGTTTCCGGTCTTCACGGTGCACTGTGTCACCATGCGCCGGCAGCCCATCTATCTCTCCACCCATACAGGGCGTCCCCCGGATGAACCGGCCATGCTCGCCCTGGCCCTCAACCATCTCTTTGTGCCCCTGCTGCGGCAGCAGTTTCCCGAGATTGAGCAGTTTCATCTGCCCATGGAAGCCTGTTCCTATCGCGTGGCGGTGGTCTCCCTGCACAAGGGCTATCCCGGCCACGCCTTCCGGGTGATGGCGGGCATTTGGGGATTTCTCCGGCAATTCCTCTATACCAAGGTGATCATCGTCGTGGAGGCCGGGGTGGATGTCACCTCGTGGGAGGCCGTGTTGGCGGCCATGGACCGGCATGTGCACGGCGAGCGGGACATCCAGGTGTTGACCAACACTCCCATCGATTATCTGGATTTTGCCTCACCCCTGGCGGGGCTGGGAGGCAAGATGGGGGTGGATGCCACCCGCAAGATCGGCCCGGAGCTGTTGGCCGCCCCGCCCCTGGCTCCGCTGGTGACTGACCGGACCTGGATCGAGCCGCTTCGTGCCCGGGCACCGTTCATGCGGGGCATTCATCCCCAGCCCGGCGGCCGCATGGTGATCGTCCAGGTGACCGGCGCCGCCCCGGGCGAGGGGCGGCAGGCCATCGACCATATCCATGCCGCCGTACCACCCGGGGCCGGGGCCGATCAGGTGTGGGTGGTCGATGCCGATATCGATCCCGACTCCCGGGCCGACCTGCTCTGGGCCATGGCCACCCGCTTTGATCCGGGCCGGGACCTGGTGCGGGAGCGGACAACAGGCCGTTTCGCCCTGGATGCCACCACCAAGCCGGAGTCGGGCCGTGTCTGGGGCAGGGTCTTGGAGATGTCAGGGGAGATGGTGGAACAGGTGACCCGGCGGTGGGGAGAATACGGTCTGCCGGGTGAGGGATAGGTTGTTTGCCTGCCACAAAATCTTTTTCACTATCAGGGGTCCAGGGGGATTATCCCCCTGGCGGGTCCAGGGCAGCGCCCTGGGATTTTGCTGTTGCTTTTCAAAGAAAGCCGCAGCCGGTTTTTGCTGCGGCGCTTTTCAACATGCGCCGCAGGCAGGCTGCCTGTCACCATAAATCCCGATATTTATAAATTGGCTCCATTTGATGGGCATAAGCCATGACATATCCGCCAGATTGCCTGCGGCGCATACTGAAAGAGCCGCAGCAAAAACCGGCTGCGGCTCTTTTTGAAAATCAACGACAAAAGCAACGGCAAAACCCCAGGGCGCTGCCCTGGACCCGCCAGGGGGGATGATCCCCCCTGGACCCCGCAATACCGTTCAGAAACTCTCGAACTCATCGTCCGAGTGGGCCATTTTCAGGTTGACGCCGCTGCCACCCCCCTTCGCCGGTGCGCCGGCGGCGGGCTTGCGAGCGGGGGCGGGCAACGCTTTGGCCGGGGATTTTTGCACATGGGTGAGCCGCGGCTTGGCAGCCTGGGGCTTCTGGGCCGGTTTCCGCCGCACCGCATGCCCCTCCTGGCCCAGCTTGAAAAAGGAGATGGACTGACTCATCATGTCGGCCTGGGCGCTCAACTCCTCGGCGGTGGCGGCCATCTCCTCGGAGGCCCCCGCATTCTGCTGGATCACCTGGTCCAGTTGCTGGATCGCCTGGTTGATCTGGCCCGCCCCCTGGCTCTGCTCCTGACTGGAGGCATTGATCTCCTGGATCAGCTCTGCCGTCTTCTGGATATCGGGCACCAGCTTGTTGATGATGCCACCGGCCTTTTCCGCCACTTCCACACTGGAGGCGGACAGATGGCTGATCTCCCCTGCCGCCGTCTGGCTCCGTTCCGCCAGTTTGCGAACCTCGGCCGCCACCACGGCAAACCCCTTGCCATGCTCACCCGCCCGGGCCGCCTCGATGGCCGCATTGAGCGCCAACAGGTTGGTCTGCCGGGCAATCTCCTCGATGATGCCAATCTTGGAGGCAATCTCCTTCATGGCCTGCACCGCCTCGCCCACCGCCAGACCGCCCTCTTCGGCGTCCCGGGCCGCTTTCTGGGAAATGGTCTGGGTCGTGTTGGCGTTGTCCGAATTTTGCTGAATGTTGGAAGACATCTCTTCCATGGAGGAGGAGGTCTCCTCGATGGAGGCCGCCTGCTCGGTGGCGCCCTGGGAGAGGTTTTGGGCAGCATCGGAAATTTCGTTGCTGCCGATGGAGACCTGCTCCGCCGCCGTCGACACCTCGCCGATCACCTCCCGCAGCTTTTCCATCATCTCTTTCAAGGTGTTCGCCAGTTGCCCCACCTCATCCTTCTGATCCAGATCGATGCTGGCCGTCAAATCGCCATCGGCAATGCGGCGGGCAAACGCCACCCCCTGGCCGAGGGCACCCACCAGCGCCCGGGTCAGGAACAGGGAGATCAATATGCCCAGGACCACCGCTCCCAGACCGAAACTGGAGATCAGCGCAATAGCAGAAGAGACCTGGGCCAGCGCCTTTTTCTGCTGACCGGAGACCACCACATCCAGTTTTTCATCCGCAGACCGCCGGGCGGCAATCAGCTCCTGCTCCGCCTTGCCCTGCTCCCTGATCGCCTCGAGGATGGCATTCATCTCCTTCTGATACTGTTCGATGCCGGCGATAATCTTTTTGGCCTGGTCGATGTTGGCTTGCTGAGTAAACCGCGCCAGCAGTTCCTGCGCCGCCTTGAGGGCGGCGCCACTGCTCTCCTGGTTGCGTTTGATGAATGTTTCATCCTTGCCGGCGGTGATGAAGATCTCTTTTTCGCCGATACGGGCATCCTTGAAGTGGATCAACATTTGCGACGCACGGGACACCTTGTCCGCCCGATCCGCCAGTTTGGCCGCATGTCCGGCCGAATTGGCGGCATCCACCGGTTGGGCGAGCAGTTCATGCAGCTTTTTCGACTGGTCCTCCTGCATGGCCGTCACCTCGACGCGCACCACGTTGTCAGCCACACCCCGAATGCGGGCCAGGCTGTCGTTGCGCTTTTTCTCCAGATCCACGTAGCGAACGAAGGCCTTGCCGTAATTCTCCATACCGGTCATGACCGCATCCAGCTCGGCCTTGTCGGCCGGGTCATGAAATTTTTGGTCCCGGTCGATGATGGCCTGCTTTTTGAATTCTTCGACGGCCTTGTGGTTGGCTTCCACATACTTCATCTCTTTGCGGATGATAAAATTTTTCTCCGCTGTCAAGGCATCGCTGATGTGGGTGATCAGGGCGGCTATGTCCTGGCTCTTGTCGATCCGGCTGGCCAGACCGGTCACGCCGTTATAACCGGTCAAGGCCACCACGGCGGTCAGCAGCAGCACCAGGCCAAAACCCAGGCCGAGTTTGATGCCCAGTTTCAAATCTTTCATCCCTTGTGCCCTCCAGAAAGGTAAACGTGCCAGAAAACCCCATATCTTTAATACTTGGATGGAACCGGCCCGGCAAACAGCAAGCCTGGCAGTATGCACGACGCCAGCAGGGTACATGAAACCTGGTAAGAAAGACAAAGAAAAAAGCTATGACAGATCTTCCGGACCACCTGCCCTTGTGATACCTCGTCATGACGGTGGTGCGGGATGATGGAAGATAGGCTGGTCTTCTCGTCAAAAGCATGCCATACTGGCGGTCTGTGTTGCGTCTGACTGCTGGATGTCCGTCCGGGTCGCGGCGGGTAATTTACCATAAAATTATGTTAAATGACAACGAGATATCAACATGACGGATGTGCAGGGAGAGCCTCCCACCCCATCCATTGCCCCTGATTCTGTGGAAACGGAGGCGGTCCGGCAGTGTTTGTCGGCCGGTGCGGAGGGTGCGCCATGGGTGCTCATGGTGGTGGACGATGATGAGGATGTCCACCGCTTGACGCAACTGGTCTTACGGGATTTGCGCTTCGAACAGCGGGGCGTGACCTTTGTGCACGCCTACTCGGCTGCGGAGGCCTTCGAGCGGATGGTGCAGCACCCGGAGACGGCCGTGTTGCTGCTGGATGTGGTGATGGAGACCGACCATGCCGGTCTGCAGTTGGTGCAGGCCATTCGGGAAAAGTTGCAAAACCATCTGGTGCGCATCATCCTGCGCACCGGTCAGGCGGGCCAGGCGCCCGAATTCAAGGTGATTGCCGAGTATGACATCAACGACTATCGGGAAAAGACCGAGCTGACCAGCCAGAAGCTGATCAGCTCGGTGACCATTGCCCTGCGGGGTTTCCGTGACCTGCTCACCATTCAGCGCCTGTCGCGCCAGAAACGGGAGACCGAAGAGCGTCTCAAAATGGCGGCCACCATTTTCGAGGGAGCCCTGACTGCTGCGGAAGGCGAGTTGGACATTACCCGGATGGTGCTGGAACACGCCATGGAGGGGGTGATGATCACCGACCCTCATGGTGTCATTCTCTCGGTCAACCCGGCTTTTTCCGCCATTACCGGTTTTTCCGCCGATGAGGCCGTCGGCCAGACCCCCCGCATTCTCCGTTCCGACCGCCAGGAGGCCCACTTTTACCGTACCTTGTGGCAGGAGATTGCCGACCGGGGCCATTGGAAGGGGGAGTTGTGGAATCGGCGCAAGAACGGCGAAGCCTATCCCCAGTTTGCCACCATCACCGCCATCCGCGATCAGGCCGGGCAGGTCAGGCGTTACATCAGCGTGTTTCATGACCTGACACCGCTCCAGGCCAGAGACCAGGCGCTGTATTATGCCGGGCAGCACGACACCCTGACCGGGCTGCCCAACCGGGAACTGTTCATGGACCGTCTTTCCCAGGCCATCGGTCATGCCAGTCGCAGCAACACCCGGCTGCTGGTGCTGTTCTTTGACATCGACCGTTTCCAGGACATCAACAATCGGGTCAGTCACATTTGCGGGGATCAGTTGCTCCAGGAGATTGCCGGGCGTCTGCGGGAGTTCATTCGGGACGGGGATACCCTGGCGCGCATGGGAGGCGATGCTTTTGCCTTCATCCTGCGGGAGATCAGGCAACCGGAGGATGCCCTGGCCATTGTCAACAAACTGGTCAAGGCCCTGGCCCGGCCGTTTGCCATCGACCAGACGGAGCTGTTCATCACCGTCAGCATCGGCATCACCCTCTATCCCGACGATGGCGATCAGCCCCTGGCCCTCATCAAGAATGCGGAAATTGCCCTGACCCGCGCCAAGAGCGTCGGGCGCGACACCTACCAGTTTTACAAACCGACCATGGGAGAGCAGGTGGACCGGCGCCTGCTGCTGGAGAAAAATTTACGTTTTGCATTGGACAATCAGGAGTTTGTCGTCCACTACCAGCCGAAGGTGGAGATTGCGACCCGGCGCATCGTCGGCATGGAGGCCCTGGTGCGCTGGAATCATCCGCAGACCGGCATGATTCCGCCGGGTGAGTTCATTCCCGTGGCGGAGGAGAGTGGTCTGGTGGTGGCCATGGGCGAATGGATTCTCGGCACGGCCTGTCGCCAGGCCCGGGCCTGGCTGGCGGCGGGGCATGGCCCGTTGCAACTGGCCGTCAATCTCTCGCCCAGGCAATTCCGGCAACCCGGGTTGTATGCCACGGTTGCCCGGTTGCTGCAGGAGACCGGTCTGCCGGCCTCGGCCCTGGAACTGGAAATCACCGAGAGCATGATGGTGGACAATGTGGAGGAGGCCATCCAGACATTGAACCAGTTGCGTTCTCTGGGGTTGTCCATTGCCATGGACGATTTCGGAACGGGTTATTCCTCGCTGAGCTATCTGAAACGGTTTCCCATCCAGACCCTCAAGATTGACCGCTCCTTCATCCGCGACCTGCCCGGTCATGCCGATGATGTGGCCATTGTGCGGGCCATTGCCGCCATGGGCAGGAGTCTGCGCCTGCGGGTGGTGGCCGAAGGGGTGGAAACCCGGGAGCAATGGGATTGTGTTGCAGAAAACCTGATCGATGAAGTGCAGGGATTTTTCTACAGCCGGCCCCTGGCGGCGGATGCTTTTGTCCATTTGCTTCAGGAAAAAAAGCCGTTATAATGTGCGACGACTGGCATTCGGGATCAGGCCAACGGGTAGACAACGCCCTTTTGCAGGGGCACAGAGTGCACCGAAGGAGAAACAGATGCACGGGTATGTAGGCAAAAAAGTGGCAAACAAAACAATCGGGTTGATGTGGGCCTTGATGGCTTCCTGCCTGGCGTTCGTTGCCAATGGCCATGCAGAAGATGTCTCACTGGTCAGTTTCAAGAACGATGTCCAGCCCATTCTGCAATACCGCTGTCTCGAATGTCATCGTGCGGATGGCCCGGGTGTGGCCTACAGTGGGCTCAACCTGGAAAGCTATGACGGGCTCATGAAGGGCACCCGTTTCGGGCCGGTCATCGTGCCGGGCAATGCCATGGTGAGCAACCTCAATGTGCTCGTGGAAGGTCGGGCCGGCATTCGGATGCCCCATAACCGCAAGCGGTTGACACCCTGCGAGATTCAGGTGTTGCGCAACTGGGTAAACCAGGGTGCCAAAAACAATTAGGCCTGCCGGCGTATCCTGAACCCCACGGGCCGGCGCCGCGTGCCGGGCGGGTTGGTTGTCACTATTTTGGATTGATCACATATCGGATGAGACCTCGCACTGCTGTCATACCTGTCGCCGGGTTGGGAACCCGTTTTTTGCCGGCCACCAAGGCCATGCCCAAGGAAATGTTGACGGTGGTCGACAAGCCTTTGGTCCAGTATGCCGTGGAGGAGGCGCTGGCGGCCGGCATTGAACGCATCATTTTTGTCACCGGGCGTGGCAAGGAGATGCTGGCGGACCATTTTGATTATGTCCCCGAGTTGGAGGGGGCGCTGCGGGGGCGCAACCGGGAGGGGTTGTTGCAGCAGATTCGTTCCCTGGTGCCGACGCCCGGTTGTCTGTTGGTCACCCGTCAGAACGAACCCCTGGGATTGGGGCATGCCGTCTGGTGTGCCCGGCATCTGGTTGGTGATGTGCCTTTTGC
>JAMOAX010000092.1:0-12538 GCA_039908555.1 Magnetococcus sp. DMHC-8 | reverse complement strand
GATTTTAAAAGGAAAGCCGAAGCGGTTTTTGCTTCGGCGTCCTCAGCATGCGCCGCAGGCAGGCTGGCGGGTTTTGATACCCTGTTGGACGAAACGATGATCAAGGCCAGGGGAGATAATCTCCCCTGGACCCCATGCAACCTGATCCGTCAATAGCCATCCAACGTCAGGCGTCTCCCCCAACTGCCAAACCCGTTGGCCGCAAACCCCTCCTCGCTGCCCTGCTCCAGGTCCCGTCCCAGCCGATGCCCGGCAGAACGGACCTCCCCCGCACCACCCATCCCGTCCTGAACGGCCCGCCACAACATTTCCAGGGCATCCGGCCCATCGTCGTGGCTGTCGCTGCCCTCCCCCCAGCGGCGCAACTGGTCCAACAGGGTGCCCTGTCCAGGATGAAAACGGATCAAACCATTGGCAATGTGAGGCTGCAGGCTGCTGATCCGCAACCCCTTGTCCCGTGAGGGCTTGATGCCGCGGGCCGGAATCGGCACCCCCTGCCGGGCAGAGCGCCGGATCAGCTCATCCTTGAAAAATTCCTGAAACTGCACCGCCTCCACCACCCACAAACGACACCCGTGGCGGACCTGACAGGCGATGACATCCTCGATGATGCGGTCCGGCAGACGGGGGCGTATGTCGGCCTCGACAATGTCGAGCACCCCACTCTCCCGGTCGAAACCACCCACCAGGATGGCCGACGGGTCGCCCCGCCCCCCCGACTTGCCCATGGAAGGGTCCACGGCACCAAACAAAATCCAGTTGGGATTGCGCTGCACCCAATAGGTCACATGCCGGAACACGGCATTCTCGCTCAGGGGCTGGTTTTGCAGTTCGGCATCGAAGGCGTTGACACCGTCCCGGGCCCGGATTTTCATCAGGGATTCCAGGGTGCGCACCCTGGGCCAGGAGAGCTGGGCACCCTCCTCCATCTGTACCCGGTGCAGGCGAAAAAAGGCATCCGCCGCTGCCTCTCCCTCATTGATCAGGCAGGCCTGCCACTGCTCCCACAGGGCCATGTTCCGGGGCCACTGGATGATGGACTGAAACCGGACACTCTCCCACAACGGATTGTGCAGCAGTCGGGCCAGCAGGGAATCGTGATGCAAAATGGTCCCCACCACCAGCACATCCATGGAATCGTCGGCGGCCCCCAGCTTGAGTACCGTGGTGCGCAACCACTCTTCCAGCCGGTCCCGCTGGGCCCGGCTGCGGACATTGAGGTCGTTTTCCAGGTCGTCGCAAATCACCATGTCCGGCCGATAACAACCGTGCCGCAGACCGCGCATCCGGCGCCCCGAACCAAACGCCTGGATCTTGGTGCCTCCCGCCGTCACCATGACCCCCGCCTTCCAGACCGGCCCGACCCCGCAGGCAGCGGGAAAATCCAGGCGCAGGCGGGTGTTGCTCTCCAACTCCGCCTTGAGCATTTCCAGCATGGCCGCCGCCTGATGCTGGGTGTCCATGATGATGGGAATGTATTTGCGACGGCTGGTCACCGCACACCACAGGGTAAAAATCTGGGTCACCAGGGTGGATTTGGCCTCGCCCCGGGGGGCGGCGATGGCCAGCTTGACACCGCCACGCCGCGCCCGGATCACCCGGGGCAGGCGATGATACAGATAGGTGTGCAAAACCGAATCGTGCCGCGAGATGTAATGGGGAAAATAGGTCCTGGCAAAAAATTGCAACTCCCGGTCGGCCCGTTGCCGTCGGCGCGTCTGCTCCTCCGGCCGGGTGCTGAAACCGGGTACGTGCTGCGCCACATGGCGTCGCAACCGCTCGGCCAGGGCAGCCAGTTCCGTCTGAAAACCCCGAGGGGTCAATGCAGGATGGGTCATGAGGCCTCTTCCGGTTGCCCGTCACATCAGGTTGATCGGGCCACTCTTGGGGTAACAAAGGGCAATGGACAGGCAAAGTGTCATGGGGTCCAGGGCAGAGCCCTGGGATTTTGCCGTTGCTGTTCAAAAAAGCCGCAGCCGGTTTTTGCTGCGGCCTTTGCAGCATGCGCCGCAGGCAAGCTGGCAATTCTTGAATGGCTTGTACCCGTCACATCAGGTCGATCGAGCCACTATGACACCGGGCAAGGATTCAAGAAAACAGGAATGGATTCATCATATTGTGGAATGCTGGACCTGTGCCAGGACAGCCAGCAGGCCCCGCTTCCGGATGGGCTTGGTCAGGACAGCGTTGCAACCGGCCGCCAGCACCTCTTCGGAAACCTCTTTCATGGCATGGGCGGTAAAGGCCATAATGGGTGTGGCCGGACCCGGCCGGGTTGATTCCCATTGCCGCATGGCCCGGGTGGTTTCGTAGCCGTCCATGACGGGCATTTGAATATCCATCAGCACCAGGTCGAACGGGCGGGTCTGAAACAGGGCAAGCGCCTGCGCGCCATCCTGGGCCGTAGTCAGTTCATGGGGGGTGTTCTGCAGAAAGGCCGCCAGCAGGTACAGATTGTCCTCCGCATCATCCACCGCCAGAATGCGCAACCCCGCAGGGGGCACCGCCGGGTCGATGGCGGGCCCGGCCGGCGGCGCCGGGTCGGGCGCCCCGGACTGTACCACCGGCTTCAGGGGAATGGCAAAGAAAAAGGTGCTGCCCACCCCCACCTGACTGTGCACCTGGAGGTCGCCCCCCATCCGTTGCACCAGATGATTGCAAATGGAAAGCCCCAGACCCGTACCGCCAAACCGTTTGCAGGTCTGCTCCCCGTCGGCCTGCACAAACGGTTCAAAGATGACCGCCAGCTGTTGATCGGGAATGCCGATCCCGGTATCCGTGACCGCGAACCGGACCCGGTCCTCTCCCTGACCGGTCACCGCAAGCAGGACCTCGCCCCGCCGGGTAAACTTGTTGGCATTATCCAGGAGGTTGAACAGCACCTGTTTGAGCCGCTGGGCATCCCCCTGGACCATGCGGGGCACATCATCCCCCCTCTGCATCCGCAGGACAATCCCCCTGGTCCGTGCACTGACCTGCATGACCTCGACCGTCTCGGCCAGCAGCAGAGGCAGGTCGAAGGGCTGCCCCTCCAGCTCCATCTGCCCCGCCTCGATCTTGGAGAGGTCCAGAATATCATTGATCAGGCCCATCAACACCGCACCGGCGTGAATCATGGTCTGCAGATGGCGGCGCTGTTCCGCATCCAGGGCAGTCTCCTGCAACACATCCCCCATGCCGATGATGGCATTCATCGGGGTACGGATTTCATGGCTCATGGCGGCCAGAAAATGGCTCTTGGCCCGACTGGCCTGCAGGGCCTCCTCCCTGGCGTTCCGCAAGACCTCCTCGGCCTGTTTGCGGTCGGTAATGTCGGTGGCGATGCCACAAACGGCGTAGGGAGACCCGCCATCCTCTGCCCGCAGGGCAAATTTGACCGAAAGGTAGACATGCACACCATCATCCTGGGGCATCCGTTCCTCCACCGCGATGGTGCCACGGGTCAACGCCTGCCGGTCGTTTTCCCGGAGCATCGCCGCCACCTCGGACGGAAAAAGGTCATGGTCGGTCTTGCCCCGAATGGCCAGGTCGGTGACATGAAACAGCCTTTCATACTGATGGTTGATGAACAGATAGCGTCCCTGCAAATCTTTCAGAAAAACGACCGCCGGGGTATGATCGAGAATGGCCCGCTGTTGCCGGTCGCTCTTGTCGAGGGCCGCTTCGGCCTGCCGGGCCTGCTCGTGTGAACGATGAGTCCGGCGCTGGGTCACATGGAGAGTGATACCGACCACCAGCACCATGCTCACGAACAGGCCGCCGTACAGTTGCACATCCCGCGTCCAGTCCGCATAGATGGGAGCCGACAGCCGGCTGACCGCCACAAACAGGGGCTTGTCCATGTGCAGGTCAGCCGGCTGAATCCGGCCCACCACCCCCAACCGTTCCCCGTTTGTTGAGTGAACAAGGCTGCCGGCTGGCCGCATTGTGCCGTCTTCCGGCGTATTGGCCAGGTCTTCCGGCACCGGCCAGGCTGCACCGGGGTACAGATCGTGACCGGGCACCTGCAAAAACAGTTTGCCTGCCCCATGGGCGATGGTCACCTGCATGTCGGGCGCATACAACACCGAATTCATCAGGGTCTGGAAATGGGTCGGCTCGAACGACATGGTCACCACCCCGGCAAAGCTGCCATCCGGGTTGATGATGGCCCGGGAAAGGTTCATGACGAAGACATTGAGCACCGACTGGAACGGCGGGGAGAGATAGAGGGTGTTGTGGTCCGGATGCTGGCGGGGTATCTGGAAATAGTCGCGGTAACTCAGATTCTGGTGTCGCAATTCACGGCGGTTGGACAGTTGCACAACACCCTGGGCATCGGTCACGAGCAGGGTGCGGATGCCGGGCATGATAAAATAGCTGTGCCACGCGTCGGCCGCTGCCGGGTGATACCCGGCGCCCTGTCGCCAGCTGGGCAGCTCATCCAGCACGTGCCGCAATACCGCATCGCCGGCCCGCAACAGAAAGCCTACATTGTCCGTGATGACCCGGGCCTGGGCCTGCAGGCGATCCTGCTCGATCCGTCCCTTGTCCAGACGGTCCCGGTAGAGTTCGGCGCCCACAATGATACTGGACAGGAGAGTGACCACTCCCAGCAAAAACCATTGAACGGTAAAAGGCCGATTGGCATAGTGCGTCATCGCAGCAACACGCAAACCCGGAAAAAAGGTGAGCCGACCAGCGCCCTCGCGGCGGCATGGATGCCCACAAGGACGGTGTCGTGCATTCTACCCGCCCGGCTGGCATAATGCCATTCATTTTTCCCGACAGTCTGTTGCACGCCGTCGGGGGAATCGGCCTTGATCATCATTTCGTCCGACAGGGTGTCAAAACCTGCCAGCCTGCCTGCGGCGCATGTTGAAAACGCCGCAGCAAAAAGCGGCTGCGGCTTTCTTGAAAAGCACCAGCAAAATCCCAGGGCGCTGCCCTGGGCCCGCCAGGGGGGTGACCCCCCTGGACCCGCAGCACAGTTGAGGTGAGCATGGACGAAACGATGATCAAGGCCGGGGAATCACACTTGCAACCCGTTGAGACAAAAAAACCGATGCAATCGAACCGGCTGACCAGATGGTTGTGGCCTGTGGTCAAAGTCGTGGTGGCGGCGGGCCTGGTCTGGCTGCTGCTGCAGCAGGGTCTGCTGGATCTCCATCTGCTGTGGGCAAACGGGTTGCCGCTGCCCATGCTGGCGGTGGGCCTGGCGCTCAATCTGCTCATGATTTCCCTGGGGGCCGTGCGCTGGCAGATCCTGCTGGGCAGTCAGTCCATCCGCCTGCCCTTTGCCTGGGTGCATCGCATGATCTATCTGACCGTCTGCTTCAACCTGCTGGTGCCCGGCTCGATCGGCGGCGATGCCCTGCGCATGGGCTATGTGGTCCGCCAGAGCGCACCCGACCAAAAGAGCGCCGCCATCCTCACCATCGTGGCGGATCGCCTGACCGGTCTGTATGCCCTGTTTCTCCTCGCCCTGTTGGCCTCCCTCGCCAACCTGCCCCGCCTGCTCGAGCTGCTGCCGACCCGTCTGCTGCTCCTCTCCCTGGGCATGGCGGTGGTGGGCGGGCCGTTACTGGCGGCCCTGCTGGCCTGGGGAGTCGAACGGTTGCCGGGCCTGCGCAACCAGATCGCCACCCCGGCCACAGTCGACTCCCCCCCGCCCCATTGGTTGATGGGGGTCGTGGCCCAGGTGGTCCAGGCGGTTCGGCTGTTCCGTCAGGCCAAGGGCCATCTGCTGGCCGCCGTCCTGGTCTCCCTGCTGGCCCAGGCGATCGAAATCGGTGCCCTGCTGTGGATTGCCCGGGCGCTGGGGGTATTGAGCGGATCGGCCGACCATTTTTTTGTGGCCGCTCCGATCGCCTGGGTGGCCAACCTGCTGCCCATCTCCCCCGGCGGGCTGGGGGTGGGCGAGGCCGCTTTCGCCCAGGTCTGCCAATGGTTGCAGCCCGATGCCGCCCTGACCGCCCTGGGCACCCCCTTCCTGATCAACCGCTTCCTGCAGATCGCAGCCAGCCTGCCCGGCCTGTGGGTCTATCTGACCCATCGCCACACGGCATCGGCCACTTGATCAATTAAAGTCTCATGGGGTCCAGGGGAGATTATCTCCCCTGGCGGGTCCAGGGCAGCGCCCTGGGACTTTGCTGTTGCCGTTGCTGTTGACTTTAAAAAGTAGCCGCAGCCGCCTTTTGCTGCGGCGCCCTCAGCATGCGCCGCAGGCAATCGGCTATTGGCCATGGTCTGCCGGTATCCAGTGGGGCAACCAACCTGATTTGACAAGCACAAGCCGTTCCAGAATCGTCAGATTGCCTGCGGCGCATGTTGAAAAGGCCGAAGCAAAAACCGCTTCGGCTGTTTTGAAAAACAACGGCAACAGCAACAGCAAAGTCCCAGGGCTCTGCCCTGGACCCGCCAGGGGGGTGACCCCCCTGGACCCGCAATACGACGTCTCCCGACACGGGCGCGGTTCAGAACGGCCACACAAACCAGTTGTTCTCCTTTTCATCACGGGCATTCAGGATATCCCCGCACCGGGCCATCTGAGTCTGGTAACGGGCGGCGTTGCGCTCCACCTTTTCCGCCACCCGGAGCAGCCACGATTTTTTGCGATAGCTTTTGGCCGCATACCCTCCCTGCCCTTCATGGTAGGCCAGATACAGATTGCGGGCATCCGTCTTGGCAATCTGCAGCTTTTTGTGACTGACATGGTTGTACCAGCCGATAAAGTCCACGGCATCCCGGAAATCTTCCCGGTTGGCCTGGTGGTTGCCGGTCTGCTGCTGGTAGTTGGCCCAGGTGCCGTCCAGGGCCTGGGCATAACCCAGGGCCGACGACAGGCGCTGGCCCGGCATGAAACCCAGAAACCCTTTGCTGATCGGCCGGGCATCCGACCGGAACTTGGACTCCTGATGGATGATGGCCAACTGCACATGGACCGGCGTACCCCATTTGCGGTAGGCCTTGTCCATGACCTGATACCAACTGCTGCGTCCCTGAAAAATGCTGCAGGCATCGTCAATGTTGATCCGGGCAATGGGCGGCTCATCCGGTTTGGTGGAGACCGAGCTGCACCCGCCCAGCACCGCCAGCAGTCCGCCCAGCAGCACAGCGGTTGCCCACCGGCCTGCCATGATACAATTTTTTGTTGCAATGGGTATGTTGGCCTTGATCATCGTTTCGTCCAGCAGAGTGTCAGGTCCCGCCGGCTTGCCTGCGGCGCATGCTGAAAAAGCCGCAGCAAAAACCGGCTGCGGCTCCTTTGAAAAACAACGGCAACAGCAACAGCAACGGCAAAATCCCAGGGCGCTGCCCTGGACCCGCCAGGGGGGTGACCCCCCTGGACCCGCAATCATGGCGGGCCAAACCGCTGGACCCTCATCCCTCCTGGTGCCGGAACAATTGCGAGGAACGCTGCATGGCCAGCCACCCCAGGGCGGCACCGGCGGCCATCAAGATGAACAGGCGCCCGGCCCCCACGCTGTCGTAGAAATGGCCGCAGGTCAAAATGCCCACCCCGCCACCCAGACCAAACGAAAGGGCCGTGTACCAGGCCTGCGCCGTGGAGCGACTGGCATGGGGCGCCATGGCAAAAGTGCGGCGCACGGCGGCCACATGAAAAGCCCCAAAGGTGAAGGCATGCAGCAACTGGCCGACCAGCAGCACCGGCCAGACGGGCGGTATCGAATAGAGCAGCCAGCGTACCACGGCCAGCAGCATGGAAATCGACAGCAGCCGGGCCACGCCGAAACGGGCCAGCAATGGACCGGAATGGCGCAGCAACACGATTTCGGCCACCACCCCCAGGGTCCAGACCATCCCGATGGCACTGCGGGAAAAACCGTGCCCGGCCAGATGCAGCGACAAAAAGCCGTAATAGGCCCCATGGGAAAACTGCATGAGCAGTGCGGCCAGATAAAACCAGCGCACGCTGGGCAGGGAAAAGAGCGCCGGCGCCACACCGGCGGTGCTGCGTCCCTCGGCGTGGGGCAACCGCCACGAGATGACCGCCGCCGTCCACAACAGGCCCGTCAACACCCACGGCACCCATGCCAGACCCCACCGGTCAACGACCGGCCCCAGCCCCAGGGCAAACAGGATGAACCCCCAGGAGCCCCAGAGACGAATCCGACCGTAATCCAGGGGAGCGGTCTGGCCAGCCTGTCCATTGTGGCGATCAACGGTCTCCAGGGTGGTGGCCTCCACCAGGGAGAGCTGGGCCGTCTGCAGCAGGCTGAAGGCCATCACCCCTGCCACCAGCAGGGCAAAGTGTTCCCCGTAAAAAAACGTCACCGACACCAGGGCGGCGGCAAACGATGCACCGACAATGACGCCATGGCGCGAGCCCCGGTCAGCCAATCCCCCCCACAGGGGCGGCCCCAGGAGCTTGACCACCAGAGAGAGGGAGAGGAGCAGACCAATGGCGGCCCCGTCGTAGCCGTGACCGGAAAGGTAGAGCGGCCAATACGGAATCCACACGCCCAGCACGGCAAAGTTGCAGGCATAAAAGCCGCTCAGTGCCAGGACCGGGCGCTTCACCGTCTAAAAACGGAACAGCACCCACTGGGGCACCACCAGGCGGGGCCGGGGGCTGGCATACCGCTCCTGAAACAGGCCGTTTCCTTCCACATCGATCAGGTAGTAGGTCGGCCCGTTGGCGGGGGTCACCTCGATCTGGAACAACCTGCCATTGATCAAAAACTCCCGCACGGTGTTGCCCTTGTAATCCTCGTAGCGACGGATGACGGTCTCCGGCCCCACCGGGTCCGTACCCAGGTCTTCCCGCAGTTCGGAAATCATCGGACCCTTGCGCGGCACGGGAAAGCCCGCCTCGTTGCGGGTGACCTCATCCTGGACGGGTTGCTCGGCGTCAACGGCCACGGACGGGCTGCCCGGCGCGGTCTCGTCGGTCATGCCATGGCCCGGCGCCAGCAGCAGCGCCATGCCCAGCAGGATGGCCGGCCATCCGGTCACCCATCCGCCCCGCGGCTTCTGTCCAGCGACCGGACGGACCATGGGGGTGCCGTTCTTCGCACGGGACGGGATGGGCGAAACAAAACAATCAAATGTTGGGCACATGGCCGGTTCCTTTAGCAGTGGATGGAGTGTCAGGCAGGGTGGCCGGTCAGCAGCGCGATCACATCGGCATGTTCCCCGTCGATGGCATGCATCAGCGGTGTTTTGCCCTCCCGGTCCGGCAGGCTGGCATCCGCGCCGCTCGCCAGCAACAGGCGGACCAGACCGGGACGGCCCCGAATGGCGGCCCAGTGGATTGGCGTCTTGCCGGAACGGTTTTTGAGGTTGACATTGGCACCTCCCTGGATCAAAGCCCGTACCACCGGTTCGTGCCCGTAAAAAACGGCACAGTGCAAGGCAGGTCCCCCCTCCACGCTGCACAGATCCACCTGGGCGCCCCATTCAATCAACAGGGCCGTGATTTCGTCGTTGCCTTCCTGGGCCGCCTGAAAAATGGGGGTTTCGCCATGCCGGTCACGGGCATTGACATCGGCCCCGCGCGCCACCAGCAACTCCGCCACCTCCACATGTCCCCAGGAGGCGGCCCAGTGCAGGGGGGTTTCCAGATCCTTGTCCGGCACCCTGGGATCGGCCCCGGCATCCAGCAACTTGCGGGTGATGATCGCATTGCCGCGAATCACGGCCCAATGCAGGGGGGTCCAGAGATAGGAGTCCACCAGGCGAACATTGACCCCCGCCTGCAAAAGACGGTCGACCAGGGGTTCCACCCCCTCCTGCACGGCACGGTGCAGGGGGGTCCAGCCATCCTTGTCCCGCGCATGGATATCCAGACCCTGATCCAGCATCTCTTCCAAACGGTTCATGTCATCCATGTTGACAATCTGTTCCGGTGCCATAGAGCCTCCCCCGTCCGCCCGAGCCGGACATTGCGTGAAAACCGATGAGACAAACGACTGGAACCCATGGTGACGCTTGTCCAGAACGCCATTGTCTGCCACCATCTAAAGGTATACCAGTTGCTGCAGGCGAACAACCCTTTCCAACAGCGGAGAATCATCATGACCCGTTCCGAGACACTTTTCAACCGTGCCAAACAGATTATGCCAGGTGGCGTCAACAGCCCGGTGCGCGCCTTCAAATCGGTGGGGGGCACGCCGCCGTTCATGGTCAGCGCCCAGGGCGCCTGGCTGACGGACGTGGACGGTCACACCTATATCGATTATGTCGGCTCCTGGGGTCCCATGATCGTGGGCCATGCCCACCCGGAGGTAGTGGAGGCCATCCAGTCCGCCGCCGCCCGGGGCACATCCTTCGGCACCCCCACCGAAGCGGAGGTGCAACTGGCGGAAGCCATCATGAGCTGCATGCCCGCCATCGAGATGGTCCGTCTGGTCAACTCGGGCACCGAGGCCACCATGAGCGCCCTGCGCCTGGCACGGGCCGTGACGGGTCGGGAGCTGATCGTCAAATTCACGGGTTGCTATCACGGTCACAGCGACAGTCTGCTGGTGGAGGCGGGTTCGGGAGCCGCCACCTTCGGGGTGCCCTCCTCGCCGGGCGTTCCCCGGACGGTGGCCCACGCCACCCTCACGGTGCCCTACAACGATCTGCCGGCCCTGCAGGCCCTGCTGGAACAACGGGGAGCCGAGATCGCCGCCCTGATCGTCGAACCGGTGGCGGGCAACATGGGGTGTGTATTGCCGTTGCCCGGCTACTTGCAGGGGTTGCGGGCCGCCTGCGACCGGCATGGGATATTGCTCATTCTGGACGAGGTGATGACCGGTTTTCGGGTGGCCCGCGGCGGTGCCCAGGCGTTGTATGAGATCCGTCCCGATCTTACCACCCTGGGCAAGGTGATCGGGGGCGGTCTGCCGGTGGGCGCCTATGGCGGTCCGCGGGCCATCATGGAACAGATCTCGCCGGCCGGACCGGTCTATCAGGCCGGCACCCTCTCCGGCAACCCCCTGGCCACGGCCGCCGGACTGACCACCCTGGCCATTCTCAGCCGGACAGGGTTTTACGAAACCCTGGAGCAGCGCAGCCAGCGCCTGACCGATGGCCTCTCCCAGGCCCTGACAGCGGCGGGCATTCCCCATCTCGGCACCCGGGTGGGCTCCATGTTCGGGTTGTTTTTCACCAACCGGACCCGGGTGGACAACTTTGCCGAGGCGGCCCAAAGCGATCTGGCCCGTTTCAATCGCTGGTTTCATGGCATGCTGGCGGCGGGTGTCTATCTGGCGCCCAGCCAGTATGAAGCCGGTTTTCTCTCCATGGCCCACGATGACGCGGTGATCGACCAGACCATCGCAGCCGCGCAGGAGGTGGCGAAAAAATTATAACAATCAAAACGCATTGCGGGGTCCAGGGGGGATCATCCCCCCTGGCGGGTCCAGGGCAGCGCCCTGGGGTTTTGCCGTTGCCTTTAAAAAAAGCCGCAGCCGCTTTTTGCTGCGGCCTTTTCAAGATGCGCCGCAGGCTGGCTGGCGATTGTCCATCCGGTGGAGCGATATCGCCAGATTGCCCCGGCAATGGCCATCAAAAAAGCTCGGTCAGGGCCAGGACGGCCAGCGCGAGAAAAAACAATCCGCTGACGCGACCCAGCATTTTTTTGGAAATTTTTTGCAGCAGGGTGCGCCCGACCGCCACCCCCAGAGCGGAAGAGCTGCCCAGCGCCAGGGTGGCCCCCACCCAGACGGGCAGGGCTGCTGCCGTACTGGCCATACCGATCACGGCAATCTGAGTCTTGTCACCCAGCTCGGCCAGGAAGATCATCAGGAAGGCGCGCAACATGATGCCATGCCCGCTCTGTTCTGCCACCACCTCCTCCTCTTCTTCCGCTTCGCCGGCTGCCCGCAGGGACTGGATGCCGAACAGGGCAAACATGCCGGCCACCACCAGCACCAGCGCCTGTTTGGGCACCCAGGCGGAAAGGGCCGAACCGAACAGTACGGCCAGCAGGTTCAGAATGATGAAGGCCAGGAAGGCCCCCCAGAAGACCGGCCAGGGCCGATGACGGGCTGCCAGGGTCATGCAGACCAGTTGGGTCTTGTCGCCCAATTCGGCCAGAAAGATCAAGGCAAAGGTGGTGGCGGTGGTGGGAACGGCGATGAGCAGCTGGGACCACAGAGAGAGATCGTCGGACATGATGGATACCTGAAGGGGGAGTCGGGCCGGAAAACCATGGGCGCAACGGTGCCACCCGACTCCCATCGTTGGCCCATCGCTGCCCAAGGTCTCGTCAAGCCAAACGCTGCACGTGCCACGGCCAAAGCCAAGCATGTTGACACGCACCCCTCCCCGCAGGCGGGAGGGCGACTACTCCCCTTGAAGACAAGGGAGAGTATGGGAGGAGGGGCGGCCGTTGTCAAGACAATGCATGCATCGACGACCCGCCGTTTCATTTTGCGGCGGCCGCTTTTGCAGGTATAAGCCATGACATATCCGCCAGATTGCCTGCGGCGCATGTCAAAAACGCCGCAGCAAAAAGCGGCTGCGGCTCCTTTGAAAAACAACGGCAACAGCAACGGCAAAGTCCCAGGGCGCTGCCCTGGACCCGCCAGGGGGGTGACCCCCCTGG